>JAOADS010000181.1 GCA_026417195.1 Ignavibacteria bacterium
GAACTACTGAAGGTGATTTCCAGATACCTGTTCTTGTTGATGTGAAAAATTAAAAATAATGCCTGACAGGATACCGTATCAGATTTTAACTATTCTGGCAATTGTTGTGTTGGTTGGGATATTTTACAATATATCAAATCCAAGAGGTATTCCTTTTATAGGTGAAGAAAGGAATGTTGATTTCTCACAGAGTGATTCCCTTATGAATTTACTGAAAATTCAGGACTCAATTCAAAGAATTGCCGATTCGCTTTCACAGATCTCAGATAAAAGGGCAGACTCACTTAAAGCTCTTGAACAGAAGAAGATTCTGGACTCACTTGCCTTAGTACGCAAGCAGGATTCCATTAAGAAAGTAAATGACTCACTCAAAGCTATTGATGATAAAATGAAGGATTCAGTTAAATCAGAGGAAAAGAAAGAATTTATTAAGCCGGTTGACATCAGAATTGACTTTGCCAAAGCCCTGTTTGATAAAGGATATACATTTATAGATGCACGTGATGTTTCTGATTTCAGTTCCGGAAGAATTAAGGGAGCTTTAAATATTCCTTACAAGGAAATCGATAAAAATAAAAGCAGACTTGAATCTATGGCTAAGGATAAGGTTTATGTGGTTTACTGCAGTGCTTCATGTGACGTTAGTATAGATATGGCTTACTATATGGCAAAAATGGGATTCCGTAAGGTTTATATCTTCCATGGTGGCTGGGATGAATGGAGAGATGCAGGATATCCATCCGAATAAAATTATGGAAAAGGTTTTCTCAAATAAATATTTTATAACTTTAGCTAAACTTGTTCTCGGGAGCATATTTATTTATGCAAGCCTTGACAAGATAGCTAATCCAGAAGCATTTGCAGGAATAATCAAAAATTACCGTTTACTGCCGATTCAGTTAGTTAACCCGCTTGCTATTTTTCTGCCATGGCTTGAACTGTTTACGGGTTTTCTTCTTATTGTTAATAAATGGGTAAAAGCCAGTCTGCTTATTTATTCAACATTGCTTATTATATTTGTGATAGCTCTTTCACAGGCTTTGGTCAGGGGACTGGATATTTCATGCGGATGTTTCAGTGTACAGTCTTCCTCTGCTTCCGATATCTGGATGAGGATAGTAGAAGATTTAATTCTGCTTTTTGTGAGTGTAAATCTTTACAGATATACGGAAACTGAAAATTTATTATCTGAAAAAATAACTTAATTTAAAAAATGAAAACAGGGAAAATTTTATTTCTTGTAGCCGGTATTATACTGGTGATTGCATTTTCTGCTTTTCTCATCAATAAAAATCTCAGTGATCCCAAATATCATCCTCCGAAGATTAAATTTTCACAGGAGAGGATAGATCTGGGAACAGTTAAACAAGGTCCTCAGGTTCACGGTGAATTTGAATTTACAAACGAAGGTGAAAGTGTCCTGCATATCCTTAAAATTCAGCCTGCATGCGGCTGCACTGGTGTTGTAGCAGATGAAAAGAAAGAATATCAGCCCGGGGAGAAAGGTAAAATCAAGTTTTCACTGAACACTGAAGGCAGAAGCGGACATCAGGAGAAAACAATTACTATAGAGTCAAACGATCCGTTAAGCCCTACTAAGGTTGTAACTTTCGTCTGTAACATAGTTACCGAATAATGAAGGTAGGTTTCCTTCAGTTTGCTCCGGTATTACTTAACCCTGAAGGGAACATAGAAAAGATTAAACAACTGCTTTCAGACAAGGAATTTGATCTAATTGTATTGCCCGAGCTTTCGAACTCGGGCTATTTATTTTCATCAGTTACTGAACTTGAGAGTGTTGCTGAAGAGATACCCGCGGGTAAGTTTTGCAGAGGTCTTTGTGAACTTGCCAGCGAAAAAAATGTCTATATAGTTTCAGGTATTTGTGAAAGATCGGACAATAAATTTTATAATTCCTCTGTTCTTATTTATCCTTCAGGTGAGGTTTATACTTACAGGAAAATACACCTGTTCATGGAAGAAAAAAAATGGTTCGAACCGGGAGACAGAGGTTTTGAAGTTTACACTTTAAATAACGGGATAAAAATAGGAATGATGATATGTTTTGACTGGCTTTTCCCTGAAGCTTCCCGAACTCTTGCCCTGAAGGGAGCTCAGATAATATGCCATCCTTCAAACCTTGTTCTCAAATACTGTCAGAGGGCGATGTTTTCAAGAGCAGTTGAAAACAGGGTATTTACTATAACAGCTAACAGGACAGGGACGGAAAAAAACGCTAACAATGAGCTGAAGTTTACCGGTAACAGTGTAATAGTGAGCCCTGCTGGAGATTATCTGGCTTCAGCCTCGGAGGAAAATGAGGAGTTTATCACTGTTGATATAGATCCCTCAATTGCTCTGGATAAAAACATAACTTCAATGAACAACATTTTTGAAGACCGAAGGACAGAATTTTACTTTTAAAATATCAGTTTCTTCTCCAGTCAATGTAACTGCCTTCCTTAATGCCATATTTTGAACAGAATCCCGATACTACCTCAATAACATACAAACACGGCTTGACTGAAGAAAGAGTCTTTTCGGAAAATGGTTCAGTGTTTTTGTGTATTTTTACTATTTGTTTTCTGGAGTTGACGAAGATTATATCAAGTGAAATAACAGTGTTTTTCATATAGAAGCCCTGAATCTCTTCGTCTGGGAATATAAAAAGCATGCCCTGATCTTCTGTCATTCCTTCCCTGAACATTAAACCAAGGTGACGTGTCTCATCAGTCTCGGCAATTTCAACATCTATTTTCTTTATTAAGTTTTTTAATGAGTCCTGAAAATATACCTCGCCTTGTTTTTTAAATGGTATTTTCTGTGAGTCTTCTTTAACTGTTGAGTCAATCCTGACATCGTCTGTTTCTTTCTTACATGCACTGAAACCATATATAAGCGGTGAAATTATTATAAACCTTATGAGAATTTTTTTCATGACTCAAGTCTTTTTATTTCATCCCTGATTTCAGCAGCTCTTTCAAACTCAAGATCTTTTGCAGCTTCTATCATTTCTTTTCTCAACTGGTTTATAAGTTCTTTTCTTTCTGCAGAATTATTTTTCATGTTGAATGGTTCAGAGAGTATTGAAAGTGACGTTCTTTTAATTTCTTTTAAGTTACGTTTCTCTTCTTTTTTTATTCTTGAATCAGCTACTATAGTAGAGTTAATTATTTCATCAAGACTTTTATATATAGTTTTGGGATTAATGCCATGCTTTTTATTATACTCTTCCTGAAGTTTTCTTCTCCTCGTTGTTTCTTTAATCACTTTATCCATAGACTGAGTAATTTTATCTGCATAAAGTATAACCAGTCCGTTTACGTTCCTTGCAGTTCTGCCGGCTGTCTGCATAAGAGACTTTTCCGATCTCAGGAAACCTTCCTTATCCGCATCTATAATAGCTACTAATGAAACTTCAGGTAAATCAAGTCCTTCCCTGAGTAGATTTACACCTACAAGGACATCAAAGTTTCCAAGTCTGAGATCCCTGAGTATCTCAACTCTGTCTAAGGCATCTATTTCAGAATGAATGTAACGTACTTTTATCCCTATACTCAAAAGATAATCGCTCAAATCCTCGCTCATTCTCTTTGTCAGGGTTGTTACAAGAACCCTTTCTTTACGTTCTGCCCTGAGTCTTATTTCTTTTATCAGATCGTCAACCTGATTTTTCGTAGGTCTTACTTCAATTGCCGGATCAAGGAGCCCGGTAGGTCTTATAACTGTCTCTTATACACATCT
>JAOADS010000182.1 GCA_026417195.1 Ignavibacteria bacterium
AGGTGATATAGGAGAATTTGACTCGGAAGGTTTCCTGAAAATAACTGACAGAAAAAAGACTTTAATCAAAACATCCGGCGGCAAATATATTTCGCTCACTCACATTGAAGATACCTTGCTGAAGTCTGAATATATTTCGCAGATTATATGTTTCGCATCAGATACCACTCAGTTCGTATCAGCTCTTATCGTACCGGATGAAGAAAAAATAAAGGAACTGGCTCTGAAAAATAATATAGCATTTAGCAATATGACAGATCTGGTTAACATTGACTTCATAATTAACTTCATAGAATCAGAAATAGACATATATCAGAGAAATCTGGCAAAATATGAAAGAGTAAGGAAATTCACTTTACTTCATAAACCATTCACCATAGAAGAAGGAGAACTCACCCCGACCTTGAAACTCAGGAGAAAGGTCATAGAAGAGAAATATAAAGAGCTAATAGAAGGTTTTTATAAACCTATTCCGAGAAAAATATAATACTTTCTTACCTTACTCTTAACAAATAAGATTTTTTAAATTTGCAAAAATTAAATTTGATGTTTATATTTAGGTGTTATGATAAAATCATTCATAATATCTTTAGCCCTTCTTCATTACAATATTTCTTCTGACTGGTTTAAAATTAATACAGGTATATCAGAAAATCTTTACGGTATATCTCCGGGATATTCCCAGACAGGTGAGCTTTACATAGGAGGTGATCTCGGCAGAGTTATAACCTCGTCAGACGGAGGCGATACTTGGACGGATGTTTCCCCTAACCTGCCTGATGATATCAGATATATCTCAATCGTAAATCGCGGAGGTCACGTAACCGGAACGAACGGTATGATTTTAAGAACCGGTGACGGAGGAAGAACGTGGATCAGATTAAATACGAACACAACAGCTACAATTAACTCAAAAAACTTTACCTATGCAGTAGGCAACGGCGGGGTTATATTAAGAACTACTGATCTTGGATATAACTGGAATACCATTAATTCACCCGTTTCTGTAGATTTGATGAGCATAGATTCCGAACGCGATATAGCTGTAGGTAAAAACGGTACAATCATCAGAAGAATAGGACTTAACTGGGTTGTTTCTCCGAGTGGCACTACAGTTAACCTTAATAAATTTTACAATGTAGTTATCGGGACAAGGAGAATCTTCTTTATAGCGGGAGACAACGGAACTTTACTTAAAAGTGAAAATGAAGCCGGGCCATGGACGACTATACCTCTGAACACCAATGAGAACATATATTCAATTGTCAGGGTAAAGAACTCAGCAATGTTATATTTATGTGGTTCAAACGGTCTTATTATGAAATCATTAGATACAGGCAGAACCTGGCAGCCTGAACCTTCAGGGACAAATATAAATCTCAGGGATATTGCTGCTGCAGGAAATAATCTCATATGCGTAGGTGATCAAGGGACTATATTATTAAGGAAAATCAGCACTTGGGATATGGTTTCATTTCAGGGGAACTCTGTCAGAACTAATTATACAAATTACGGATTATACAATAGAAATTTTTTTACCGGTAACTCCGGATTTGAATGGCCCAAAAATTCAGGAAAATACGCCCGGTATTGTTCAGGGCTTTGGCTGGGTGCAGTGGTTAACTCAGACACGCTCATAGCATTTGCAGAGTATTCTTCTGAATTCTCCCCTGGCTTTACAGATAATAACGGTAACCCGCAGGGTAAAAATGACATGAAGTATATAATGTACCGCCTGACATACGGACGAGATGATTACTACAGATCTGGCTGGCCAAATGCCCTTCTGGGAAATTCAGATCAAGGTGCACCTGTATATTTTGACCCCCTGACATGCTCATATAAACCTCTTGATATGGGACATAACACCGTGTTTTGCTCATTTACCGACAGCTATTATGAATATCATGTAGAAAGAGGTGGCGGGACGAGACCTTTAAAGGCTGACGTAAAACTTGTTGCTTTCGCAATAGATTCAACAGATGCATTAAACAGAACAATATTTCAGCAATATTCTATAATAAACCGGAGTAACAGCCCCTGGCGTAATTTCTATGCAGCAATATGGACAGATGACGACATAGGTGCAAACTACAGAAGAGATCTCATGGGATGTGATTCAGCCCTCAGTTTGTATTACACATATAAAGCTGATAACAGTGACTCTATGTATAACCCTCCACCGGCAGTCGGCTTTGTTCTGATATCAGGACTTCAGAAATTTACCGGAAACAGCTATGATTCTGTAAACCTGTGTATAAATAAAAAAGTCATAGTGAAAAAAGGTTATAAAAATTCGGACGTTTCAGTTATAAGACCTTTCAAAAACACATCAATCTACTCTGACCCCATGAACTACAGAGAGACCTACCGTGTTTTAAGAGGTTTATTAAGATCCGGACAGCCGATTGTGAACCCTTTAACTGGTGCATCAACAGCATACGTCTATTCCGGAGATCCTGTAAATTCAACTGGATGGACAGATCCGTTTCCTGAGGATTTAAGAGGATTAATGTCTGTCGGACCAGTTGACGTAAATCCCGGTGATACCCAATACGTCGTTTTTGCTCAGGTAATAGCACAGGGAAGCAGCAACCTTAACAGCATAACAAAACTTAAGGAAACCGCAACCGAAGTCGTTGATTTTTACAGAAACTGTCTTCCTTTCATGAATTTAGGTAATAATAACTATCCCTCATTTTTCAAACTTTATCAGAATTATCCGAATCCATTCAATCCGGAAACAAAAATCCGTTTCGACATCCCAGCTCATTGCAATACTTCAGACACTAAAGTGAAACTTACAGTCTATGACATTTCAGGTCGTGTTGTAACTATACTCGTAGATGAAGTTTTACAACCGGGAAGTCACATAAGAACCTGGAATGGGTCTAATCATGCTAGCGGAGTTTATTTCTACCAATTCATTGCAGGAAGTTTCATTCAAAGCAAAAAAATGGTTCTTATAAAATGAGAATTCCATATAAGCTTTAAATTATCCCTTATAACCGCAGATAAAACCTGAAAGTGAAACATCTTAATACTAATCATTTTAATCTCACTGAACTCAGCAAATTTTTCCATTAAAACTCCGCTTTAGTTTTAATATAATTGTATGTGAAAGATATACTGAAGAGCGATCTGAGACATTTAGGCAGTGCATTAGTTAAAGTTTATCCCTTAACTTTCAGATGGCTAGTAAGACACTGGCAGTGGTCACTTCTTGGGATTTTCATAATATTTTCATCATTCTATCTTGACAATGCTGTTCACTCTGTAGTCAGAAACCTTATAGGTGAACCAATTGATACTATTTTTGCATTTGGCAGGTGGTATGGAAGCGGAGAAGCCACATTAATCTGTTTCATTATTTTATATTTCTCGGGATTAATTGGATCTGTTTATAAATTAAGAGAAACCGGACTACTTATCGGAGAAGCATATATTTTCTCCGGATTAATCACTCTTCTTTTCAAATCTGCAACCGGCAGATGGAGACCATACATGAACAGAGATTTTCTTGACTTCTCGGGTGGCTGGAGCTGGAGTAACAATGACCAGTTTTCATATTTCTCCGGGCACGCAGCAGTATCATTTGCACTGTCAACTATACTGGCTTCAATGACAGAGAATATCTATCTGAAAATTTTCTATTATCTACTTGCAGTTATAACCTGCTTCAGCAGAATTTATCACAACCAGCACTGGTTCAGCGATGTGGTGAGCGGTGCAATCT
>JAOADS010000183.1 GCA_026417195.1 Ignavibacteria bacterium
GCTGATTAATACAATCAGATAGATGTTAAAAACGGAAATTATCAGACAAAGTAACGTAGAAAAAATTGACACGTCAACAGACTGAATCTTTGTAAATGGAGCTGTAATAATAGTCCAAAGGAAATTTGTATAGCCTTCGACTTTTTCACCCGGATTATAAACAAGTCCGTTTCCTTCCATAAGATTTCTTCCGTAACGGTAAGATATATATGCATCATCCACGTTCTGAAAGAGAAAACTCCAGCTTAAAAATAGGCAATGTATTGAAAAACCGAGAACAAGAAGCCAGAAGTATTTTGAAAATCTGTTCATAAACGCAAATTTAGTCCGAGAATATATAAATAATAATGCATTTACTAATCTTTATCGTTAAATATAAATTTTTTAAAAATCCCTTTATTTTAAAATTTATTTTTAGCTAATTTGTTTAATTACATTCACATAAAAAATCGGAGTGATAATGTCCAAGCTTCTGGAAGTAAAAAATCTGAAAACTTATTTTTACACTGATGACGGTATAGCTAGAGCCGTTGACGATGTATCATATGATATAGACAGGGGAGAGACTTTAGGACTTGTAGGTGAATCTGGTTGCGGAAAGAGTGTATCTGCCTTATCTATAATGAGGCTGATCCCGGATCCGCCGGGTAAAATAGTCGGAGGTGAAATACTCTTTAAAGGTAAAGATATAGTAAAAATGACAGAAGAGGAGGTTGAAGACATGAGAGGAAATGATATAGCTATGATATTCCAGGAGCCGATGACATCTCTTAATCCGGTATTTACATGTGGTGACCAGATAGATGAAGCTGTTATGCTTCACCAGAAAGTTTCAAAGGAAGAAGCCAGAAAGCGTTCAATTGAAATGCTGAGATTAGTAGGAATCCCTGCTCCGGAACAGAGATACAGGGAATATCCTCATCAGCTGTCAGGCGGACTCAGGCAACGTGTTATGATTGCTATGGCTCTTTCATGCAATCCTGAAATTCTTATAGCTGATGAACCAACAACAGCACTTGATGTAACTGTTCAGGCTCAGATACTGGAACTTATAAAGAAACTGCAGGATGAACTTGGTATGGGTGTTATTATGATTACTCATGACCTGGGAGTTATAGCTGAGGTAACCAACCGCGTTGCAGTTATGTATGCCTCGAAAGTAGTTGAGTATTCCACTTCAGAAGAGATTTTCTATAATCCCAAACATCCTTATACTTTAGGACTTCTTAGTTCAATTCCGAAACTTAATAAAGGACAGGGCAGACTTTCCACAATAGAAGGTAATGTGCCCGCAGCTACAAATTACCCGCAAGGCTGCCATTTCTGTACAAGGTGTAAATATGTTGACAGTAAGGTTTATACACAGGACAGCAAATGCTGGAATGAAGAGCCAAAGCTGGAGCAGGTAGATGGTGTTTCAGTTCTGCATACAGTTGCCTGTCATTACTGGAGAGATATTGCTATGAAACGTCAAAAAGAAGGAGACGTTATCCCTGCAGCGGCTGTCTGATTAAAATTTTAGATTTAACTTTACAATATTTTCCACATGCATGGTTTGTGGAAACATGTCAACCGGGATAACAGTTTTGATATTGTATTTCTGTGACAGGATTTTCAGGTCCCTAGCCTGAGTTGAAGGGTTACAAGATACATAAATAATTTTTTCGGGCTGAAGCCAGAGAATATTTTTCACAACTTCCGGATGCAGTCCACTGCGAGGAGGGTCAACTATAATACAGTTATATTGTGATCTTTTCTCAGAGTGAAGAAGGTTTTTCAGGAAAAGATTTACATCACTTTCCACGAAGCTGCAGTTCGAAATTCTGTTAATCTCAGCATTAGAACATGCTGATTTTACTGCTTCTTCGTTCTGCTCTACACCTGTAACACTTCTAACGTAGTCCGAGACGAAAAAAGAGATAGCTCCGCAACCGCAATATAGATCCAGGACAGTTTCTTCATTTGTAAATTCTCCGATTTTTATGACTGTGTTAAAGAGTTTTTCTGCCTGGTAGGAATTTGTCTGGAAAAATGTTGTCGGGAGAATTTTAAATTTGTACTTACCTAGTTTCTCTGTAATATATCCTTTTCCGTAAATTACTCTGTAATTTTTTGCATCAGCTACCTGAGCTTTAGTTACCGACACGGAATGAATTAATGTAGTCACCTCCTTTATATTTTTTTTTAATTCATCGGCATACTCTTTAATTACATTTTCAATATAGTCCCTTGTTATGATGTTAACCATAATCTCAGATGTATAGGCAGACTGTCTTATTACAAGATATCTTAACGAGCCATTAGATTTAAAGGTTGAATATGGTTTTATATTACTTTTTATGAAAAAATCTCGTGTGAGGTTTAATATCCTGTTTGAAATTTCTGATTGAAGCAAACAGTTTTCTATGTCAATTACTTTTTCATGGAATCCGGGGATGCGATAGCCAAGAGAAAAGTCTTTGTTTAAGTTTTCTTTTCCGATTTCTTCAGGTAAAAGCCATCTCTCTGAAGAAAAAGAGTATTCCAGCTTATTTCTGTAATAAAATATCTTCTCTGAACTTAATATCTCTTCTACATTAATGTTTACAAAGCCGCCTATTCTTTCCAATGTATTTTTTACGATGTTTCTTTTTATATTAAGCTGTGCCTGGTAATTCATGTTCTGAAGCTTACAGCCATTACACATTGTGAAATGACGGCATTCAGGGTCAACTCTCAAAGGAGAATTTTCAAGAATATCAGAAATTTCAGCTATAGCATAATTTTTTTTTACTTTTCTTATGATCGCCTTTATCCTATCACCGGGAACTGTATACGGGACAAGAACAACGAAGTTATTATGTTTTGCAATTCCGAAACTTTCTGTACTGATATCTTCGATCAGAAGTTCATATTCCATGCCTTTCTGATACATACTTTTATACGTAAAGTCTTGCTTTTTTAGATTATCAGAGCGAATATTAACTTTCAATAAAAATCAAAATTTATTATTATCACAAATATAATTATAATATAATAAGCTTGAAGTGAGAAATAAAATTATATCTGATCTTAAAAAGGTAATTCAGATTGAAAGAAAAGCTCTTGCTTCTCTTGAAAAAAGAATCAACGGAAGTTTTGCAGACGCTGTTGATATAATATATAAATGTAAAGGAAGAGTCGTTATTACAGGTATAGGGAAATCCGGTATTATTGCCCAGAAGATAGTGGCTACTTTCAATTCAACGGGAACTCCAGCCGTGTTTATGCATTCTGCTGATGCAGTTCACGGAGACCTGGGTATAATAAGAAAAGGTGATGTTGTCATCTGTATTTCCAAATCAGGGGATACTCAGGAACTGGTACAATTACTCAGGGCAATTCAGGAGCTTGAAGTTAAGGTAATTTCGATAACCGGAGATACTGATTCTAAACTGAAGGAACTATCTGATGTTGTATTAGATGCTTCAGTAGATAACGAAGCATGTCCTTTTAATTTAGCTCCGACAACTTCAACTACAGTTGCATTGGTAACCGGTGATGCTCTCGCTGTAGCGCTGCTTAAAAAGAAAGACTTTACAAAAGAGGAATTTGCTATGTTGCATCCGGGTGGTGTACTTGGCAGGAAACTTCTTCTCAGAGTGAAGGACCTGATGGTGAAATCAGATGCTATTCCAGTAGTAAATGAAAATACAAACTTTAAAGACGTTGTTTTTGAGATTTCATCTAAAAGACTGGGATGTACATGTG
>JAOADS010000184.1 GCA_026417195.1 Ignavibacteria bacterium
TATACGATGATGAATGATCCAAGGGGGTATAGTCATCTGAATTTCAGAGGTATAAGGGTAGAATTTGATAAACGCTGGGCAGATTCTCTTGCATTTGAAAACGCTGAAGGCTGGATTCACCTGTCCGGTACGAACGGCGCTGTCCAGTATATACATAACAAAGGATGGTCAGTTGGTTTAGAATTTAATCATCCTTTCGCCGTTGATGAATGGGCTTATGAAAGAAGAATCATACGTACTGCACAAAAGTGTATTGAGCTGAATTTAAATCTTGATTTCGTAGTACTTCATACAGATGAGGCTGGCGGAGAAGGTCGGGCAATACCTTATGATGTTCCGCCTGAGAACCGTTTACCAAATGAGGCTCCAAGCTTTTCATCCGTTCTTAACAAACTTTATGATTTTTACAAAGGTATAACATCAATTAATATAGACAGAAATATACCGAAGGATTTTTATTTAGGGCAAAACTATCCTAATCCTTTTAACTCAAACACTACCATAGAGTTTGAAATACCAAAAAGGAGCAATATAAGATTGGTTATTTACGACATACATGGGAAAGAAATAACGGTTTTATTAGAGAATAAGGAGTTCTTACCGGGTAAATATGAGTTTAGCTGGAATGCTGAGGGACTGGCAAGTAGTGTTTATTTTTACAAACTGGAGACTGAAGGCTTTTCAAGCAGCAGGAAATTGATTCTCGTGAAATAGCAATACAAGTTTTATTAATGATTTTCCGTAACTATTTCTAATCAATACTTATTAATCCATCTATGTTATTATCCGGATCTTCAAAAGGTTTCCAATACTTGATTTCAATCAGGTCTTCATATTCCTTTTTTATGAGTTTACATATTTCAATTGCTTCTTCTGTTATATACGGGAAACCAAGTTTCAGTTTTCTTAAAAGCTCGGGGGAGTTAATTCTTTCATAATTTCCTAGAGTCATATAATCAAATACATCATACCACTCTCTTAAACGTTTCTGGATGTATTCAGGAAATCTTAATGAATAAATGCCTATAGAATCACCCACACAGCAACCAAGCTCTTCTTCATCCCAGAACAGTGCTTCAGAGTAATCGGGCATCAGCCGGACTCTGAGTGGATAAGATATTTCCTTGATGTATTTATCATTATAAATAACCTTGTAATCTTTACCTAAATATTTTTTAATCTTGACGCTCAACAAAAATAAATCTGAAGATTTTAATTCCTCATCTTCCTCTGAAGATATAGTTTTGAATTGATTATATTCATTTCTTCCCTGAGTTCATCATTCAAAAGAGAATTCAAATCAGAGATTTTTTCTCCGGACGGAGAATAAACTTCAATTTCTATTTCATTTTTGTACATACTTTTCAGATAACTTTATGTATGTAATATAACAATTATGATAGTTATATTTGACTTATTTCGGCGCATTGGTGTAATTGGTTAACACGCCGCCCTCTCAAGGCGGAAAGTACGGGTTCGATCCCCGTATGCGCTGCAAAGATCCCGGTAAAAATCTTTAAATTTAACTCATAATTTCAGTTAATCTCTAAAGCCTAACAGATCATTTTATATAACTGTTTTTTAATTTATGGTTAAAATATATCTTGGTTTAAAATTCTGAGGAAAAACATGTTTAAAAGTTTTTTTAATTTAATCACCTTATTTCTGTTAATTTCTGTTTTTATTATTTCAAGCTGTGATTCACCAACTGAAACTAAAGCCACATCGGTAACCGCTCCTTCTCTTATAAATCCACCAGATAATGCCACTGGTGTTTCTCTTACACCGACATTCTCCTGGAGAGGACAGGGAGATAAGCTTCAGATATCAACCAATTCAAATTTTGATGGTGCTATTTCATATGAAGTGACCGGGGAAAGTTATACTCTTACTACAGCTTTGCAACGCTCTACGGTTTATTTCTGGAGAGTTGGTTTAACTTCAGGTTCAACAGTTTACTGGTCTTCACCTTTTTATAGGTTCAGAACCATAGACTGATATTCTAGATTTTTAAGCAGGAAGTCTTCTGAACATAACCTTACCGTTACTCTGGTTGGATTTTACATTTGGTTTCATTTTATCCCAGTTTGTAACCATTTCACCCTTATCGTTAATTTCCAAAATAAAAAGCCTGTCTCCTTTCCTATAAACTTCAAACATGTTATCCGGCAGATATTTACTGAAAATAAATTCAGCTTTCTTATCATCAGCTTTCACCTCAGCCTCAATCCTTTGCATGGTCTGGAAACCATCAATTTCTATTTTTGCTTTTACGGATGAATCTGCAGAGTGTTCCACAACTACTGAATAGTCCCAGCTCTGAGCTGTGCCTTTTGTCAATCCTTCAGCACTTTCTGAGAATTCATATTTGCCAAGCCATTTATGTAATGATTCTTTTGATGAATTATTTCCAGCTGCATTATTGCTGTCTCTGAGGTTTATATTACTTTGCTCATGTATGCTTTGGTCCTCTTTTTTGGAGCATGAAAAGAAAACGGTAAAAAGACATATTAAGGTTAGAAAAATTTTCTTCATTTTATTGAATATTTAATTTCTTAATTCTTCTTATAACTTCTTCTTTGCCAAGTACATATGCAATTGTCCCGAGTTCAGGTCCGTGTTCTTCGCCGGTAAGTGCAAGTCTCACTGGCATAAAAAGAGATTTTCCCCTGATGCCGGTTTTATCGCATATCTCCGTAAGAAGAAGTTTAAAGTTTGTTTCTGTTATTTCGTATGTTTCATTCAGCAAAATACTGAGTTCCGATAAAACAGTCCGGGAACTTGAATTGTTAATTATTTCAAGATGCTCATCTTTTATTTTTACTTCTTCATAAAAAATCCTTGCATATTCCGGTGCTTCATCAAGTTTCTCAATGTAATTTTTGATGACATAGGTTACTCTGAAAAGTTTGTTTTTATCTGACACGTCAAATCGTGCTTTTATAAGATAAGGACTTATCATTTCAGCCAGTTTTTCATTATCAGTTTTTTTTATGTATTCAGAGTTCATCCAGTTAAGTTTTTCTATGTTGAAAACTGCACCTGAGGAATTTACCCGTTCAAGTGTAAATAATTTTATAAGTTCATCAAGAGAAAATATTTCTCTTTTCTCTCCTTCACCCGGATTCCAGCCAAGAAGAGCCATGTAATTAACCAATGCTTCAGGAAGATAACCCTTTTTAAGGTAATCTTCTGTAGCTACATCACCCTGACGTTTGCTGAGTTTGGTTTTGTCCGGATTTAAAATCAGGGGGACGTGTGCCATTTTCGGGACTTCCCATCCAAAAGCGCGGTAAATCAGTATATGCTTTGGAACAGATGTAATCCATTCTTCACCTCTTATTATATGCGTTATCTCCATTAAATGATCGTCTATAACGTTAGCCAGATGATAAGTGGGGAATCCATCACTTTTAAGAAGTATCTGATCGTCAATATGATTTGTGTCTATCTTTACAGTGCCCCTGATTATATCGTTGAACTTTATTTCTTCATTCAACGGAACTTTTAATCTTATGACATACGGAATCCCCGATTCAAGTTTACTTTTTACTTCATCTTCTGACAAATATCTTGCTCTTCTGTCATACATAGTAGCTGTCT
>JAOADS010000185.1 GCA_026417195.1 Ignavibacteria bacterium
ACATCTACCTTTCCTCCGCATACGTTCACGATGTGTTTAACTATTGCAAGTCCCAAACCTGTTCCTCCTTCATCTCTGCTTCTTCCTTTATCTATTCTATAAAATCTTTCAAACAACCTCGGAATATGTTCTTCAGAGATTCCATATCCTTCATCTTCAACATAAATGCAGATTTGTCCGTTCTCCTCATATGCACCGATTTCAATTCTTGTTTTCTTATCACTGTATTTTATTGCATTGTCAAGCAAATTGCTTATTGCCTGTTCTATAAGATGTCTGTTAATCCTAGCCATAAGTTTTTCATCGCAGTTGATATCAACGGTAATTTTCTTTTTTGAATAAATCTGTTCATAGTCTTCTCTTACTGATTCAAGCAAAGGTTTTATCTGCTCATCTTTCAGTTCGACAGCTTCTTCAGATTTCTGTTCAAGCTTTGAGAGAGTAAGAAGATCATCTATTATCAGATTTAGTCTTTCTATGTGTTTAGAGATTATGTCCAGAAATCTGACTGCATTTGTTGGTTCATTAATTGCTCCCTCTCTTAAAGTTTCTATAAAACCCTTTATTGTGGTAATAGGTGTTTTAAGTTCATGTGAAACATTGGCAACGAGATCTTTTTTCAAAGTATCAATATATTTAATGTTAGTTATGTCATTTAAAACTACAAGTGCACCTAATTCATGATTATCTGCATCGTATAAAAGAGTGCCGCTTAACTGAAGATATTTATCATTTTCCCGAAGGATTATTTCCGTTTCCTGAGATTCCTTTTCATTAATAATTTTTTTAAAAAATTTCTGTATTTCGGAAACTCTTACAACTTCCTGAAGAGTTCTTCCTTCAAGATACTTACCTTCAATATATAACATATCACATGCTGTCTTGTTAATAAATATCAGCCGTTCATCGTAATCAATTGCAATAACACCTTCCTTCATGCTTTCCAGAACAGCTTTCTGAAGATTACTTTGTTCTCCGATAATATCAAGTTTTTCCTCAAGCTGCTGAGCCATTGAATTCAATGAATCGGCAATTTTACGGAGCTGGGGATCTTTAGGCGGAAATATCTTGACTGAATAATCACCGGAAGTAAATCTTGAAGATTTTTTTTCAATCTCGTCAACCGGCTTAACCATTGGATATAGAATTAAAAAAAGCAGTATAAGTGAGATGAGAGCAATTAGAAGCATGGTGTTGATGTGAATATAAGGAATCGTAAGCGAGTAAAGTAAAAGAGGCACTACGGAAAATACAGATGAAACAATAAAAATTTTCAAGGCATACTTCATCTGTATTTTTTAAGCTTATTCAAATTCAGGTAAATTCTTTAAATTTATATCCTACTCCCCGTACGGTTTCTATAAAATCATTTTCATGTCCAAGTTTTTTTCTCAAGGAAACTATATGTACATCTATTGAACGGTCAGTAACCGAAACTCCTTCCCCGCGAGTTGCATCTACAATCTGATATCTTGTCATAACCCAACCGGGTTTTTTCGCAAGTGTAAGCAGTATTCTGAACTCAAGGTGTGTAAGATCAATCTTTCTGCCGTTTAATGTTACCTCATGTCTGCCGGTATGTATTTTTAAATTTCCTCTTTCTATGACGGGCTTTTCCTCTTCTTCCTTTAATGGCCTTCTTCTTAAAGTTGCTTTGACAATTGCCAGTAGCTCTCTCGGACTGAAAGGCTTAGTTACATAATGGTCAGCACCTATTTCAAGACCTGCAACTTTATCAGCTTCATCTGCTTTAGCCGTAACCATTACAATTGGAATGTTTGACTTCTGTTTATCTGCCTTTATAATTTTTGTTATGTCAAATCCATCAATTCCCGGTAGCATCAGATCGAGGATAATCAGGTCGTAATCATTTTCCTTGATAAGTTCAAGGGCTTCTTCACCTGTTGTTGCAGTTTTAACCCTGTATCCGTTCTTTGATAAATTGTAATCAATAAGCTCAAGTATGTCCTTCTCATCATCAACTACAAGAATTTTTTCTTTCATGTTTGTTAGTTTTTAATTTTCTAACTAATCTTTGGTTAAAATTAGCCTGTAATTGTTAAATATCAGTTAAGATTAAATTAGAAATTAAAACCATTGCCAAAATAGGTTATTTTTTCCTGAAATTAAATGTATGAGAACTTGATTTTAAAACCAGATTATAAAAATAAAATTATATGCTGTCCCGTTTAAATTAATCAGTTTTTAGTTTTATCATTTATTCAGGGTTTAGCAAGCCGGTATTCAATCAGATCACCTTCTCTGATACCATTTCTTTCACAGAAACCACCGTTGACTTCTACAACAAATCTGGAAGGCTTTTCTGAAGGAAGAGATCTTTCTGAATAAGGAACAGTGTTTTTATGAATTGTATTTATCACACCTTTTGAATCTATGAAAATTATATCAAGCGGTATTTTAGTATTTTTCATCCAGAAAGACTGAATTTCTTCCTTTTCAAAAATAAATAACATTCCTTTGTCTTCATCCATACTGCTTCTGTACATAAGCCCCTGAGAACGTTCCTGTGGAGTTATAGCAACTTCCACATCTATTTTCCTTATGACTTCGCGGTTATCTTTCCGTATAAAGGTAACTTCACCCTCCTTAATCCATTTCGGCTCAGAGGTTCTAAAAAAAAGTAAATAAACTACAAAGCCGATAACAATTGCTGCAATGAATAGAATTACCGGCTTTTTAGAAAAACCCGGGGAAGACTTAACTAAATTTTTATGTTTAGAAGATCTTTTCAGCCTCAAGGGTTTAATCAGAACAGGGAAGATTTCCGTCTTCTGCTTCCGATACCGAGTACACCTAATATTCCTCTTGTAATTTCTCTTGCAACAGTTCTGCCAACCTGTCTTGCAGTTGTGCTGGTAAGAACTTTCTCCATTGTTGATTTCTCATTTGACTTCCCCGATGAAGAAGGTTTTGCATTTTCTTCCTGAACGGAAGTTTCATTCAGGGTATTCAGCTTGTTTGTAAGAATTTCATATGCACTTTCCCTGTCAATAGCTTCATTATATTTTTGCTTCAGTATTGATCTGTTGACGAGAGAGTCAATTTCCTCAGTTGTCAGAACATCCATTCTCGAGGAAGGTGCACAGAGTAGTGTAGCGATAAGCGGAGTAGGATTTCCTTTTTCATTTAAGACTGTAACCGCGGCTTCCCCGATTCCCAGGGAAGTTAGAAGTTCATCTATTTTATAGAAATCACTTAAAGGATAGTTTTCGGAAATTTGTTTAATGTCTTTTCTGTCTTTCGCCGTGAAGGCTCTTAATGCATGCTGAATCTTCATTCCGAGCTGCGAAAGAACACTTTGAGGAATATCGGTTGGATTCTGAGTGCAGAAAAATACACCCACACCTTTTGATCTGATGAGTTTTATTATAGTTTCAATCTGTTCAAGCAGTGTATCAGAAGCTTCAGAAAATATGAGGTGGGCCTCATCTATAAATATTACAAGTTTAGGTTGATCCAGATCTCCTTCTTCGGGGAAATTCTGATAAATTTCCGCAAGCAAACACAGCATGAAAGTAGAAAATAGTTTAGGTCTGTTCTGAATATCAGTAAGTCTTAAAACAGAGACTATACCTC
>JAOADS010000186.1 GCA_026417195.1 Ignavibacteria bacterium
GCCGGAACCGATTACCCAGCCTGTATGCTGATTTATAAACTGAACGTCAAATAAACCCGGTCCGCCTGAATACTGCAAAACCCATTGAGCTAATGTAAGATTACAGGTTAGTGTAAGTAAGATTAATAAGTAAGTTATTTTTTTCATAACTGAATTTAAATTGAGTTCTCGTTATTTTTTAGAAGTAAAACTTGTTTAACACCAGATAGAGATTTTAGAGGAAGGGCTATACTTGATGTATAGTTAAACATCTTGATAATTGAAAGTTTCTTATAACTAAAATAGTGATTATTTTAGGTTGATACAAGTTTTCCTAGTAAATACCTTATAAATGGGAAAAAATAGGGTGGTAATTTTTTAATGATTCTTCCCGTAAACCCTTTTCATCGCAGAGTCTAAAGTATTTTTCATCAGCATTGCTATTGTCATAGGTCCTACACCTCCGGGTACGGGAGTTATTTTAGAAGCTTTAGCGTAACATGCTCTGAAATCAACATCTCCGCAGATTCTGTAACCCTTTGGAGATGAACTGTCTTCAACTTTATTGATTCCAACATCAATTATTACAGCACCTTCTTTAATCATATCAGCTTTCAGAAATTCCGGCTTACCTATAGCTGCAATTATGATATCTGCCTTTAAAGTATGCTCTCTGATATTAGCTGTAGCGCTGTGGCATATCGTTACTGTGCAGTCAGCATGTTTTTCCTTCTGAAGCATTATGTTTGCAACCGGCTTGCCAACTATGTTACTTCTTCCAATCACAACTAGATTTCTGCCTGAAGTTTCCACACTACTTCTTTTAAGCATTTCATATATTCCGTAAGGTGTGCATGGTATAAAGCATTTTTGACCTATTACAAGCCTGCCTACATTGACCGGATGAAAACCATCAACGTCTTTTCTGTAATCAACAGCTTCTATTATTTTCATTTCGTTGATATGACGAGGCAGAGGAAGTTGAACGAGGATGCCGTGTATTTCAGAAGAAGAGTTGAATTTATGAATTAATTCCAGAACCTGAGATTCTTCTGCGGTTTCAGGTAGTCTTTCAGTAACAGAGTGATAACCAAGCTCTTTACATTTCATTTCTTTTCTTTTTACATATATCTCAGATGCGGGATTATTACCTACTAAAATGAGTGCAAGTCCGGGGGTAACCTTTGTGGTTTCTATCTGGTTTTTAATTTCATCAATAACAGATGAAGATATTCTGTTACCGTCAATTATTTTACTGTCTTTTAAGTCAGTCAATTCGGATCTGATTTACTTTCATATGTCTGTCTAAAAAGTCACATATCATTTCCCAAACTTTAATCTGATTTGATACCTTTGAGAATCCGTGTCCTTCATCTTCCAGTACAAGATATTCTACTTCTTTGTTTTGCTGTTTCAGCTTCTCTACTATCTGATCGGATTCTGCCTTAACAACCCTGGGATCATATTTTCCCTGAACTATAAAAAGGGGACAACGTATGTTATCAACGAAATTGATAGGAGAACGTTGGGCAAGAAATTCACGGTCTCTGACCGGATCACCAACAAGTTCATATACAGCTGGTTTCCAGTGTTCAGGTACTGTTTCAACAAATGTTATCAAATCAGATGGACCGAATATGTCCACAGCACATTTCCATAGTTCAGGAGCTTTTGTTATACATGTCAATACCATAAAACCACCGAAACTTCCGCTTACTACGGCGATATTGTCTTTGTCAACATAGCCAGAATTTAAAAGGTAATCATAGGCTCCGAGAACATCTTTGAATTCTGCTCCACCCCAGTCTCTGTAGATCAATCTCTGAAATGTTTTCCCGTATCCGGTGCTTCCCCTGAAATTAGGAGCTATGACAACGTAACCTCTGTTTACAAGTATCTGAAAAAATTTATTGAAGATTTCCTTTTCCTGATATTCAGGACCTCCATGAGGCCAAACTATACCAGGCAGTGAGCCGTCATTCTTTGAACCTTTAGGGATGTAGAGATAGGCTGATATTTCAAGTCCGTCAAAACTTTTGTATTTTATTTTATGTGGTTTTATAAAATCATTTTTAGGGATTCCACCTATCATTGAAAATGTAATCTGTTTTATCTTTTCCTTCTTCAGATCATAGACATAAATATCGTTGGGATTCTGGGGGGAATCGAGAACAAGTATGATTTTCTTTTCATCAGGAGTAAATGTCATAGAAAGGACATTACCGCCGGGAATTTTCAGTTTTTTTCTCTTACCTGTTTTAAGATTCATTAAAATTAATTTTGATCTTCCGTCTTCATTTACAGTGTAGAGTAAATATTTCTCACTTTTTGATATAGTAAATGAATCTATGTCCCAGTTTTCAAGGACAAACCATTCTGTTTTTCTTTTTTTAATATCATATCTCGCCAGTCCCAGAAATTCCCTGTTATTATCAGTCAGAAAATAAACAGAATCACTTTTCCTGCTGAATTTAGGAAGGATATTCTTCATTGAACCTTCATGTCTGGTGATATTGACTATATCACTGTTACTGATATCATAGATTAATATATCCTGATCTGAGTTGTTATAAAATTTCTGAAGCAGAATATACCTTTCATCAGAACTCCAGTCTGCGGCGATTTCTACAAAAGGATTATTACCTTCCCTGATGCATTTTTCTTCACCTGATTTAAGATCAAGAACATAAATATCAAAGAACCGTTTATCTCTTTTATTGGAACTGTAAAGGATTCTGTTACCTTTTTTATTCCATGATGCGAATAAAACTTGTGAATCTTTGTGATTTGGTGTAAGGTTTTTTACTTCTCCGCCTTCATCAGAAATCAGATAAAGCTGTAAATTCTCATCACCTTTATAATCGGATTGAAATATAATTTCTTTTTTCCTTGGAGAGTATGAAATGGCTTTTACAGCATTTTCTTCAAGCGTTATCTGAGAGGTCCAGCCACCCTCTATTGGTATTGTCCATACATTTGGAAGTCCGTTTGTGTTCGTTATATAGGCAACTTTTCTGTTGTCCGGACTTACTGAAGGTGATAATATTGATCTGATAGCGAAAAACTGTGAGATCCTGTATTGTTTTCTTTTGTCTTTCATGTTTAATGTTTATTAAATATCTGCAAAGATAATGGTTTTAAAAAAACTATTTGAGTGAGAAATATTTCAATATGTTTTTTTAAATATAAAATTTCAATTATATTAGTGCGATTAGTTTTTTAAAAATTAAACTTTTAAGTCATGACTAAAAAATTATTAGTTTTTTTAATCATCTGTTCATCTTCTTTAATTTACTCCTATCCTAAATTTGCAGCTTTAACGGGTGAGAAATGTCAGAGCTGCCATGTTAACCCTACGGGTGGTGGTATGCGTAACAGCTGGGGTGTGAAATACGGGAAAAGTGAGTTATATATGAAGATTTTTGAAAAGGCTAATAAGACAACGGACATAAACACACAGGTTACTAAAGGTATTTCAGTAGGCGGAGATATGAGGATGGTTTTCATCAACAATCAGACTGGTGACGGGAGCCCTCCGTTTAATTCATTTTTTCAGATGCAGGGAGATTTATACATCAACGCTCTGGTAAATAAATATATAAATCTGGTGATA
>JAOADS010000187.1:0-3288 GCA_026417195.1 Ignavibacteria bacterium
TGGTTGAACGTTCCATATTAAGACCTCCGCAATAGACAATATCCGGATTTGAGGGATGTACCTTACATATTCTGTTAAACCACGCAAAGTTTGAAGACTGTGCAACTGAAGTATTGATCCATGTCCAGGAATTACCTCCGTCTGTTGACTTGTAAAGTCCTCTTGAGTTGCCATTAGCATAAGCCGTGAGAGCATATATTACCTGAGGATTAGATCTGCTAATGTCTATGGAAATTCTTCCCAGTGTAGGATCGTTTGACGGAAAACCTCCGGAAACAATGCTCCAGCTAGTTCCTGAGTTTGTAGATCTGTATAATGCAGTCATAGGCCCGCCATATTTAATGTAATCTTCCCGTCTCTGTCTTTCCCACATTGCTGCAAAGACTACAGATGGATTTGAGTTATTTATTGCAATATCAATTGCACCTACTGAATCGGAATGATATAAAGACTGAATCCAGCTTGATCCTCCGTTTGTTGATTTAAAAATTCCTCTTTGATTGTTTTTACGTCTTAAGGAGCCAACTGCAGCAGCATATATTTCCAAAGGATTTAAAGGATTAACCGCTATATTGCCGAAGCTGTAAGTGTCATTAAGTCCTACGTTCGTCCAGGTAAGTCCGCCATTTGTTGATTTAAACATACCTGTTCCCGGATAATAGCTTCTCAGAGAGTTTGCCTCACCTGTTCCGCAGTAGATTATATCCGGATTTAAAGGATCAAGGGCAATGGCACCTATTGAAGATGTGTTCTGATTGTCAAACACGCTTATCCAGCTCTGACAGAAATTAGTTGATTTCCACACACCACCGTTAGCTGTGCCTGCATAAACTATAAACGGATTTGTGGGATGTATCGCAAGAGTAGTTATTCTTCCTTCAATATTGGTTGGTCCGGCAAGTTGCCATGTTGAGCCGCCGGGACTGAATAATGTCATATTGTTTCTTACATATTCAATTGACCTGAGCCTTTCTTCCTGAGGGATTTCATCAAACGGAAATGCTCTTTGCTTTTCAAACCAGTAGTCAGCCGGCGCCGGAGGCATTTTGTAATAGACTGATTTGGGATACGAAGCGGATTTTTTTAAGAAAAAGAAATATACAACAGCTGTAAGCAGAGCTGATAAAAGGATTATAAATAAAAGTCTTCCCAGAGTCAATTTTTATTTTAACAACAAGAGTTTAATATAACCTGTGAAGTCTGAAGCCAGCATTTTACAGAAATAAACTCCGCTTGATAAACCATCGGCATTGAACTCAATCTCGTGTAATCCGGGCGTTTTCATCCCTTTAAAGATCGTTGCAATTTCCCTTCCGTTAATATCATACAATGAAAGCTTTACGTAGTCATTAACAGGTATTTCAAATCTTATTACTGTTTCGGGATTAAAGGGATTCGGGTAATTCTGATGAAGTTTATAACCCGATGGTATTTTAGTCTGATCGTTTCCGGCTGATACGAATCCTCCGGGAATATACAGATCGGCATACTGGAAATTTGCACCAGTTAGTATAGTTCTGACGGGATTCCCTGTTGCCGAATCTATTTCATATATACCAGTGGAATTAGTTGTAAGATATCTTCCGTTGCCAAGCAGATAGGCAGCTCTGTTTCCGGTAACAGCGTTCAGTAAACGGACAAAAGTTCCGTTTGAATCTAAATATGCCAGCCCTGACGGAGGACTGAATGCAGCAACAAGGAGTTTTCCGTTAGGCAATCTGAAAATCTGCTGAGGACCAGCGAAATCACTGCCTGTATATAATGATCCGAGATAGTTTCCGTTTAAGTCACAACGCGATATTCTGTTTGTCCCTGAGAAATTTGAAACTAATATATCAACACTCCTTATTAAAATTGCAAAGGGGCTGTTAAGTCCTGTATTGATAAACTGAGCAATGTGATTTCCCGCTGTATCAAACTGCTGGACAGTGTTTGTGCTTGCACCGCTTCCTACTGTAACAAGTAAATTGAAATTAGGACGATATGCAATACCTCTTATGTTATCAAGGATAGAATTGTTTACTCCTCCAGCCGGTGCAAAAATATTAATGTAACTTCCGTTAGTATCGAAACGCTGTACAACATCCGATAACTGATCTGAAACAAGAATCTGTCTTCCGTTGAAATGCTGAATGGCATGTTTGGGGCTCTGAAGCTGAGGAGCTGTGGTTGGAATAAAGTTCAGATCAACTACGTCTCCGTTGAATGCACTGAGTAATACTACCTTATCATCTGTCCAGTCCGGCACCATGAGGAAAGTAGTTGTGCTTGATGTGGGTGATATTTTTGGTTCATACATTCCTCCGGTGTTGTCTATAACTCTTTTGTTACCGTAGTCAATTCTAGCAGTATAAAGATTATATTTAGCTGATATGTCTTCAAAAAATGCAGTGTAGCCGCCGTCGTAAACATCAAGCATATTTGTAAATACAGCATAAACAACTTTTCCGTTCTCGATCCCCTTTGCATCTATCATGACACGGTCGGATGTCAATATGTTTACAGGCAGAGCCTGACGTATTGCAAGTTCCCTTGCCTGCCTGACTAACTGCGGATTGAGTTCGCTCCGGATTAAAAGTTCAGTAAATGAGACATAAGGTGATGAGAGTAAGGAAGAAGAAATGAACAGTAAAGGAAGCATTAGAATTTTTTTTATCATGATCTTGACTCCTTTTTTTTCAAAGTTAAAATCTTTGAGGAGTAATGCAAGGGAAAATGTATAAAAATAACTGAAAGTAACTGAACTACATTCCATCCCGAATTTGGAACGGAATCTTCGGATAGTTTTTTGTGATGTGTTAAGGGTTAGTTGTTAAATGAGTATGCAGGTAACAATTCATTTATCTCTATCCTATGAAGTTTTTGGAATTCAGTTCCTGAATATGAAACCAGGTTCCGTTTGGAAGTAACCTGAAAAAATCATCATCTGAAAGGAAGTGATTTTCAAGTTCTGATAGCTTGAGTGTATTTCGCCTTCTTTCCATACCTTCATCATCAATTAGTTGTTCAATACCCTCTTTCAGAGCTTTTAAATTAGTGTAAACAGCATTGTGTTTGAGTCCGTTGTTAAAGTTTATGAATAGTAAATACATTTTTAATGTTCTGGATTTGTTTTTTTCATAATGAAAAGATATTTGAAACCCCTTAAGTAAAAGTTGAATTTTCTTGCTCTATTGTGCCACAAAGAAGTATTGGAGGTTTGATTGTGTCTTGTAACGCAGATAATGTCAATTGGTTCAAAAATTTTTTCAAGCCTTTGATATAGCAAGAATCCAGTAGGTGTAAATT
>JAOADS010000187.1:3298-3532 GCA_026417195.1 Ignavibacteria bacterium
TCCATTGGTCACCTATCAACCAAGCCATTACCTTATTAGGTTTTAAGATTCTGTGTATCTCCTTAGCTACCTTTTCAAGTTCATCGTAGAATAGAGCTTTTTCACAAGAAATCCTACCTATACAATTTTTGTTATCGGAGTATTTTATATTGTCTGAATATGGACTATCTATAAAAACAAAATCCACACTGTTATCTTTTAGTGGAATCTTTCTAGAGTCATTTTTAATAACAT
>JAOADS010000188.1 GCA_026417195.1 Ignavibacteria bacterium
CAGAGTGGCAGCCACCGGGAATTACAACTTCTATAATACATAACGTTGAATTATACGGTAACTATCTTTTTGCTGCCCATTACACTGCTGGTCTGAGAATAATTGACGTTACTGAACCCTATTTGCCTGTTGAAAAGGCTTATTATGACACATATCCTCCGGATAACGGATTTACATTCAACGGATGCTGGGGTGTTTATATTTTCCCATCAGAGAAAATTGTAGCCTCTGACAGAAGCACCGGACTTTACGTTTTCAGGACTGACTTCCCTCTTAACTACACTCCGCCTCAGATACCAAATGAATTTAGATTAATACAGAATTATCCGAATCCTTTTAATCAGAACACTACAATAAGAGTTGAGCTACCGGAAAACGTTTATCTGAATCTCACTGTTTACAGTTCATCCGGCCAGAAAGTAATGACTTTAGCTGATGGTTTTACACTTAAGGGTACAAAGTATTTCTCGTTCAATGCAGAAAACTATTCCAGTGGAGTTTACTTCTGTAAAATGACTGTACGGAAATATCCTTCGGGTTTTTTCACATCAGCTGTTAAAATGGTACTACTTAAATGATTTAAGGGCATAGACGGTGACTTGACAAATAATAATTGCCTAATTATATTTGTTGCAACAAATAATGTTATAACAAATAAAATGGGCGAATATCTGAAAAAGTGGCTGAAAACAAATAAGGAAATTCCTCTGAGGGAGGAAGTTATATTGAATCTGAACGTAGCTTCATCTATTCTCAAAGGAGAGTTTGATAAAATCATGAGCGGGTCCTCAATTTCAGCCACTCAATACAACGTTCTTAGAATACTCAAAGGTGTATATCCTGAAGGTCATCCCAGATGTGAAATAGATGCGAGACTTATAGACAGGGCATCTGATGTAACGAGAATAATAGACCGGCTGGAGAAAATGGGTCTTGTCAAAAGAGTGAAGAGTAAAGGTGACAGGAGAATGTCTGTAACGAAAATCACTCATCACGGAATAAAGCTTGTAGATAAAATTACACCTAAAATCCAGCAACAGCATAATGTTTCAACAAAGAATCTTACAGATGAGGAATGCAGAATTTTATCGGAACTTCTTGAAAAATTATATAAAGACTTAATTTAAACTTTCTTAAAAATTAAAAAATGAAAACCATATTACATAAAGCCGAATCAAGGGGGAAAGCAGATTACGGATGGCTTAAGGCAAACTATTCATTCAGTTTCGCAAACTGGTATGATCCTCAGAGAATGAGGTTCGGTTTACTCAGAGTCCTGAACGATGATACCGTAGAACCATCCCGTGGATTTGATACCCATCCTCACGACAACATGGAAATAATCACTATACCCCTAAAAGGTTCAGTGGCACACAGAGACTCAACGGGCGGTGAAGGCATAATTTCAGCCGGTGAAATTCAGGTTATGTCTGCCGGCTCGGGAGTTTATCACTCTGAGTTCAATGCATCAGACACCGAACAGCTTAATCTTTTGCAGATATGGATATTTCCGAAAAAAAGAAACATAGAGCCACGTTATGAACAGAAAAAATTTGACACAAATAACCGGAAAAACCGCTTCCAGATAGTAGTGTCACCAGATGGTAGGGACGGTTCCCTTAAGATAAATCAGGATGCATATTTCTCTTTATCTGATATGGAAAGAGGTAAATCTCTGGAATATATTATAAAAAACAACGGAAACGGAATTTACCTGTTTGTTATAGACGGTAAAATCCAGATCGGAAAGTATCAGCTCTCATCAAGGGATGCACTCGGAATTACAGGAACTGAAAGTTTCCGTATAAATGCTCTGGAAAATTCAAAAGTCCTGATTATTGAAGTACCAATGAACTAAAATCAAAATAAAATGGCATATACAATACTTGGAATAGCCGGAAGTCTCAGAAAAGGTTCCTACAACAAAATGCTGCTTAACACAGCAAAGAAGCTCGCAGGTGAAGAACTGAACATAAAGATATATGACATCAGTTCAATCCCTCTTTACAATTCAGACGAGGAAAAAGAAAATTTCCCTGACTCCGTAAAAGAGTTTAAGGAGAAAATATCAGAATCTGACGGATTAATTATTTCTACACCGGAATATAATTATTCTATCCCCGGAGTTCTGAAAAATGCAATAGACTGGGCTTCAAGACCGGCTGATAACTCACCGCTGAACGGTAAACCCCTTGCAATTATCGGAGGCTCTGCCGGCATGAGCGGGACAATACGATCCCAACTGCACTTAAGGCAGGTTGCCCTTTTCACAAATATGATGGATATGAAGAAACCTGAAGTACTGGTTACAAAGATACAGGAGAAGTTCGATTCTGACGGAAACCTCATAGATGAAAACCTGAGAGATCACCTGAAAAAATTTCTCAACTCATTTGAAAAATGGATTACCTTTATTAAGGGTAGCAGACAGATATGAAAATACTATACATATTTCCGCATCCGGATGATGAGAGTTTCGGTCCGGCTGGAGCTATAGCCAAACAGATACGGGAAAATCACAAAGTTTATCTTTTAACCTTAACCAGAGGAGGGGCAACGAAACAGCGTCATAAATTCGGGTATTCTGTAGAAGAAATGGGAAACATAAGATATCAGGAAATGACGTGTGTAAAGGAAGTGCTCGGGCTGACTGATCTCACGGTACTTGACCTGCCCGACAGCGGACTTAAAGAAATGAATCAGAGAGATATAGAGTTTGTTATCAGACAGCATATTCAGAAAGTAAAACCAGATATTATTGTAACATATCCTGTTCACGGAATCAGCGGCTTTCATGACCATATAGTCACTCACTCTGCAGTTAAAAACGTTTTCTGTGACATCCAAGACATAGAAGATTCACCAAGAAGACTAGCTTTTTTTACAATCAACAAAACTGATGCTGAAAAACAGGAACACTTCAGGCTGAATTATTCTGAAGACAATGAAATTGACTGTATAACAGAAATATCGGAAGAGGATATAAGGAAAGCCCTTGAAGCACTTGACTGTTATAAAACATATTCCGAAACAATAGATAAATCCGGAATCAGAAACATAATAAACAGTAAAGTAAGTTTTGAAATCTTTCAGGAAAAATTCAATCCTAAACTGAAAGATTTAACGGAAAAACTAAATTAGAAGGAGGTAGAACATGAATCTTCTCACTGGTCTAATCGCAAGAATTCTATTTGCCATTCCTTTCATAGGATTCGGCATCGGACATTTCACTAATGCCTCGGCTATGGCCGGACTAGTCCCGATTCCAGGTGGTGTGTTCTGGGTATATTTCACGGGAGTTGCCATGATACTTGCAGGAATATCTGCTATCAGCGGATATCAGGGCAGGCTTGCTATGTTACTTCTGGCATTATTGCTTTTCATTTACATTGTAAGCATTCACATTCCCAATATGATGCTGTCTCTTATAC
>JAOADS010000189.1 GCA_026417195.1 Ignavibacteria bacterium
GTATTAAACTGCGGTGATTTAATTAATTCAGCTCAGTCTGGCTTGGATGTTGTTAAACTTTTATCAAGGTTATAAATTAACAAAAAAATAGTAAACTAATTTGAAGGAAAACTCTGATAAAAATACCGACTCTATAACTTTACTAGATTTAATTAATATTTTCTTAAAAAACAAAAAGAAAATATTTATTTTTACGGCTATTGTATTTGTTGCTTCTGTTATAATCTACTTTTTTGTCCTAGACTTAATATATATGTCAACTGCTTCAATAAAAAGTACAGGTAAGTCAAGTGGGCTTTTAGGAAGCCTAGATATGGGACTCACAGATATCGGAGGACTAGAGGATATTGGTTTTGGTGGTGGTAAATCTGCTAGGGAACTTGCTGCATACGAGGAAATACTTTTAAGCAGAAGATGTTTGGAACCTCTGATAGTTAAATTCGGATTAATGGAGAGAGATAAATATGATTTTATGGAAGAAGCCATAAAAAACTTTCGAGAGGAGAAACTCAAAATCACTCAGGAAAAATTAGCAGGTGTAATGTATATAAGTGTTCTGGACAAGGATAAATACCTTGCTAAGGAAATGGTAGAATTTCTGCTGGAGCAACTGGATAAAATCAATATAGAGTTAAACGTTACTAATGCAAGAAATAATCGTGAGTTTATAGAGTCAAGGTATTTAAAAGCCAAAGAGGATTTAATGAAGGCTGAGGATTCCCTTAAATCATTTCAGCTCATTTATGGTATTTCTCCGGATCTTCAGACCAAGGCAGCTGCTCAGTCATTATTTACCCTTGAGGCAGAGCTGAAGGCAGAAGAGGTCAAATTAGATGTTATAAAGAAAATATTAAGTCCTGATCAGCCTGAAGTTAAAACACAGGAAGCTAAAGTTAATTCTTTACGTGATAAAATAACACATATCAGTACGTCAACTGATTTGTCAGAATTTCTCAGACTAGGTAATTCGCCTCAGATTGTTATGGAATTTCTCAGGCTGCAGAGAGATGTGGAAATTCAGAATAAGATTTTAACTTTTTTACTTCCTATATATGAGCAGGCAAAAATTGAAGAAAAAAGGGAAACTCCTACAATATTGGTTCTGGATAAACCATATGTTGCGGATAAAAAGACAAAACCAAAGAGACTTACCATGGTTCTGATTTTTACCTTCCTTAGTTTGCCCGTGGGACTGTCATATTACGTGGTTAAACATAAAATTCAGGTTTTAAGGTCTAATTTAGACAAATCCTAATATCTTATTCTCCATGTTATCATCCAGCACATTTGTTTTGTTTTTAGCTATGATATTGATACCGGTCGGGATGCTTTCAAAAACCTGGGTCCCAAGTCTTGTAAAAACATTTAGTGGTAAAGAGGGTCTCTTTATAGTGTTTATAGGAGGTATGATTATTCTTTTGTTCGGAAATTTCCGCAACTTTCTGCAGATTAATTTAACATTGAGAAATTTCAGACAATTTATTCTTTGGATACTATTTATATTAATATCATTTTCAACGCTGTTTTTTAACACTCATGAATTATACAAACCAGTATATTTGCTGGTATGGTCGAGTTATTTGGTATTATTATTGTTATTCTTTTATCTCATTCCCAGATATTTGATAGATAATCCAGATTTATTTGAAAGTTTTATAAAAGCTTTAATTTATTCTGGTAGTTTATTTGCTATTGTTGGTTTATTAATGTTTTACGGAGGATTTCATCCTCTGCCTGTTTACGACTACGCTTTAATTTCTGTTATAAATCATCCGAACAATACTTCAATAATCTTTACAATTTGCTTTTTGCCTAATCTGTTTTACATCTACTGGAAATACAGAGAATTCTCGTTGTTTGAAAAAGTAATGTATATTTCATTATTTGTTATTCAATTAGCCGCACAACTTTTAACTCTTACCAGAGCCGGTATGCTTGCAACCTTAGCTGGTCTGCTATTGTTTTTCGGATTTATATACAGGAGAAAAGCCATCTTTCTTCTTCCGATTATCATAATTTCAAGTCTGACTTTCGGAGTTGCTTTCTTTGAAGCTAAGGGATTTGCTTCTTTTGTTTCAAGATTTTATTTATTAATACCGGCTTTTAATATGATATTTAAAGACACAAAAAGCACACTGTGGGGATATGGTTTGAATAATTCTTTAAAAGAATACAAGAAAGAATTAGTTAACTTCAGTCCATCTGAATTTATGATTAATGATCCTCATAATTCTTATGTTACATTAGCTCTTATGTTTGGTCTTCTTATTACATTCATAATATTGTTTTTCATAGGATATCTTATTGTTCATAATGTCAGAAATATATTTTCTTTTAATCACAGGGCTCTGATTCTATTTCATGTCTTTTTAGTTTCATCATCTGTCTCATTGTTTGTTCAGGGTATATTTGACGCTGAACTGGTAAAATATGATTTTTACACAATACATTATCTGTTAACAATACTGGGTTTTATGTACATCAACTGCGATCATAATTACCCTGGTAAGTTAATCCGTATGCTGAATGATTGATTTACTGAGAGCTACTACACGTGTGTCCTTTTCAATGGTTACTACTATGATTAGTTCCATTGCCAAGAATAAGTTACTGGCAATTATCATAGGTCCTGTAGGGTTGGGAGTGTATTCCCAGGTTCAGAGTGTATTGACTTTACTTTCAACTGTTTTGCCTGTAGGCTCACTAGGTATGGTAAATTCAATTTCTTCTCTCCATCAGAAAGAAAGTTATAATCAGATAGCTTCACTCTTACGTTTTTTTTTCATTAGAAATATAGTGCTATCATTATTGGTTTGTTTACTGATTTTTGTTTTTTCTGATTTTTTATCGGGTATATTGTTCAGAGATCTGATAATAAATAGTGTGATACTATCAATCTGTATTGCTGTTCCGCTGAATGTAATATTTAATTTTATAGAGATATATCTCAAGGGTATAAGACGGATAGAACTGTATGTTTCCTTCAGCATATTAAACTCTGTTTTCTCGTTATTGATAACTATTCCTCTTGTTGTTTTCTACGGAATTAGCGGAGTGCTTTTAGCCATTCCATTAACTTTCATATTTGGGATATCTGTTGGAGTGTATATAATCAGTAAAAATAATTTAGTTCTAAAACAATCTGATAAGGAGGAAGTTAGTAAGGACCTTATCAGAAATGTTTACGTTATGGGATTAGGTGGTTTTTTAACTATGTTTATGCAGCATCTTTCATTATTGATAATTCTTTATTTATAATTTCATCTATACCCTCTGGATTGTCTACATCTGTTTCATTAATATTAATTTTTGTTGTCATTTTGTTTTGAACACTATCAATTGTA
>JAOADS010000190.1 GCA_026417195.1 Ignavibacteria bacterium
AGTTAACTCATAGTAACAGTGAACGAGATTCAGGATAACGAAATTAAGAATGTTTAATGTAAGAATTGTAATTGAAGAGTTTCTGATATATTTCGGTTGTGTATTTTTAATTCTTTTTCTGATCAGAAGTAACACTATGCTTGAAAGAATAAGTGAGGATATGAACCATGATATGAAATTCTGCAAAGGGATTTCTTCGTTCTCCCATATCCAGAATCTGTTTATAAATGATGCAAATGGTTCAAGCATCAGATCAACTGACATTACCATAACAGATGAAAGAAAAACGGTAATATAGAATTTAACGCTGTGTAAGTTACCGAGTGATAAAAGACTGTTCACAACAAGGACAAACCAAGCAAACACTATTGCAATAGGAACTCCTGCTAACATTGGCTGAAGAATACCGGAGTATGAGTATTTTCCGAAAGGGAAACCGCTTGAGAGTCCAATATATTCAATTATAAATGAAAAAAAGGAGCATGCTCCGAAGCAAAGCAGGGCAGAACTTACTCCATATTGTGTTATAAGGAGAATCAGTGTAACCAAAGCCTGAATGGAAATGAATAAAGAAGTTGTCCAGAGATATTCAGTATATGAATTAAGCATTATAACAAGTCCAACAGGAAACATAATGATCAGAAGGGAGAGGGAAAAGTAAGTAATCTTCTTTAATTTACTTTGCAGAAGTTCTGCGGGCAATGTACATATCTTTTATGGCTTTTGAGATAAATGTTTCCAGATCGTCTTCGAGTTTTTCCTTCATACGTTCACTAAGGAACTTTTCACCAAGCACTCCGGCAAGGAAATGAATATCGCTTGCTTTTTCTCTTGTAATGCTGATTTTAAAAATAAAACTCACTTTTGTTTTCGTTTCTGAAATCTGTTCGATCACCGAACGGCAGTAGAGATAGTCTTTTTCTTTGTCAGTAGATTCAAAAGTTAAAGTGTCACCGGTGGATTTATTTTGCAATATGAAAATAAGATTATAAGCTGGCGCAAGAGGTGCCTCTACTTTATAAATCCATTCACTGTCTGTTTCGTTTAAACTTCTTACGCTGACCACATCAGGGAAAAATTTCGGATATATTTTCAGATCCTGTATGTAATTCATTACAAAATTTTTCTCAATGTTGACGGTAAGTGAGCGTTCAACCTGAGCAGATAATGTGAATGATCCGACTGAAGTAAAAATATCGGAAGTAAACAGAAAAGAAATTAATATAACTATCAGTCTCATGCAGTTATTTCCCTTTATAAATCCGTCCCTTCCATCTTGAACCACCGGAATATTTCATCCATCTCCATGAGTTCAGCCCTATGAGAAAAACCACTAATGAGCCCAGAGGCTGAAAAACTGATGATGTTAAACCAAGGCAGAATCTCAGTGAAATTAATATTCTTGAAAAGTATATCAGGGATATTTGTATTAAAGTCAAAAGGAGAATTTCATGAGATTTATACAAAGTTAAACTTATAATAAGAAACATAAAAGGTAGGAAGAATAACATAAGGTATATTAAGTTTACAGTGAAAAATAATAATGAACTGTAATTAAAGCCGGCGAAAATATTTTTAGAGAACCCTTCCCATATTTCCTTTAAGTTTCTATACATTCTGACAGATAGGAATTCCTTTCCGTCTATAACGGTCAGCTTTAAACAGGCTTTCTTGATATTCCTGGCAAGGGATACATCCTCAACAATTTCAGCCTTAACTGCTTCATGTCCTCCGATTTTTTCGTATGACTTTCTCCTGAACAGCATAAAGGGACCTATACCAATGGAAAAGAGCGGAAATCCTTTTCTGTTCACGAAGTAAAATGGAAGTAACGTTATCACAGTGAAATATAACATAGGCATGATTATCTTCTCCGAGAGGGTTTTCATAATCATATGTGGCAAAAGTGTGAGCAGATCAGAGTCTTCACGTAATGCAGCTGTAACAGATTCCCTGATTGAATTGCCTTTGTGAATCGTATCAGCATCCGTGAATAACAGATATTCACCACGGGAAGCTTTATAAAGCTGATAACATGCAAAGTTTTTACCGGTCCAGCCTTCAGGCAGTGGATCTCCTCTTAGCACCTTTATTTTTTCATTACTTATACTTTGTGCGATTTCAGAGGTTTTGTCTTCTGAGTTATCATCAAGAACTATTATTTCATAGTTTGGGTAATTCTGATTCAAAAGAGACTTTAAAACTGTTCCTATGTTATGTTCCTCATTTCTTGCTGGAATGAGGACGGATACAAAAGGCAGCTGCTCATCCGGTATAATATTGTATTTTTTTCTTTTCAGCGTAAAAAGATTCCATAGAACAACTAAGAAAAGACAAAAGAGGATAACAGTTAATAAAAAATTATACTCAGTCATTCTTTTAGTCTGCAAAAACGATCAATGATATTATTTCTCGAAGGCTTTCCGTGAATCAGGATTCTGAACTTTTCAGTTCTCTGATTTATGACGAGTGATTTCAGCTCGTCCGAGATTTCTTCCAGAGTTTTTTCCAGAAAGGAAAGGTTTACAGTCTTTTCAGAATTTTCGTCACCATTCGTTAAAATCGGTTTACCTGTGAGTATAAATACTTCCGGTCTTTGTTCAGAGGTGAATTCATATCTGAAAGCAACGGGGACAAGGTTAATTCTGCCGGATTCACGGATTATCTTTTCAATTCCCTTCTGAAAACCAAGAGGTCTTGAGTCCTGTGGCTTTATCTCCCCCTGAGGGAAAAACCAGACGAACTTGTTTTCCTGCTTCAGAAGGGAACACGTGAACTCAAGTGATTTTTTCAGAGAGACCGGATTTGACTTATCAACCGAGTAAGCACCGAGGAATCTGAAGAAACGGTATTTTCTCAACTGGCTATAATCCATCATCAGATAATCTTCCACTTTCAGGAGATGCGATGTAACTAACCATGCTGTGAATCCGTCCCACCAGCTTGAATGATTGGCTATTATTAATGTAGAAATATCTTTGTCTGTGAGACTGAAATTTTCCTCTCCGTATATGGAAACTCTGTAAAAGAATTTTCTGAAGAGCTTCTTTATATATAAGCTGAAAATTGCCGAAATTGCTTTGTTTTTATGAGGATAAATCAACTAGTAAAGTTAGTCTGAGGATAAATAAAAAAATAAGCAAAAATTGATGTAGCTTGAAAAACAAAATATGAATAACACCTAAATAAAGTATTGACAAGAGATTTTATAGATATTATAT
>JAOADS010000018.1:0-7040 GCA_026417195.1 Ignavibacteria bacterium
ATAAAAATATATTCCGCTTGATAAACCATAGGAATTAAACTTAACAGCATATTTGCCCGCTTCCATTTCTTTATCAACAATAACTTTGATCAATCTACCAAGGACATCATAAACGCAAAGTTTAACAAAACTTCTAACAGGCAGATCAAACTCAATCACAGTTTCAGGGTTAAACGGATTAGGATAATTTTGTTTAAGGTAATTCTCCACAGGCAGCTGAGTTGATATGTTATTAATATCTGTCAGAGCTTGATTGATAACTGCAATTGCGTCAAGGTCAAAAGCTACTCCACCGTCCGGAACTAAATTAGCTGCATCCCTTATTCTCACAAAATAAACACTGTCAATTCCCAGTGAATCAAGGTCAAAGCTATCACCTCCGCTGTAACCCTGCCAGGGAGAACCCCAGTTAAACGGTCCGGCAAGCCCGTTCACAGGTGTAGCTCCGGCTAAATTATAATATCTGTACCTCCCTGATGCTATCGTATCCCACCTGTAATGAAACTCAGTAAACGTCACACCGTTTCGGCTTACACCAACTATACCGACTTCCGAAAAAACATATGTTGAGTCTGCCCCGTATTGAAAAGGATTTTCAAAGACTGTGAAATCAGGTCCCGGTCTGTTAACTATAGCCCTGCGGAACCTCAATACTATAGTTCCTCCTGTACCCAAAGAGAGAAGATTTTGTGGTCCGAAAGACGGAATATTATATCTTGCAGCTGTATCATGTCTGCCATAAATACATTGCGGAAAATACTGATTGTCTGGTCCGTAACCTGGGGAATAGTTAGGACCGAATGTAACTGAATGGACTGTATCAATGAACTGACAGCTGGCAAAAGAATTAACAAATAAAATAAGAAACATTACCTTCCTCATTGCACACCTCCAGCTGACAGAATATCCATAAACCAGAATCCGTTTCCTCTTTTGCCATATTCACCATAGTGAATCTCACCTGTTTTAAATTCTAACTTTTTACTGAAAACCGGTCCTTCATACACAAAAGTATGAAACTCACCGTTTTCACCGCACGGATCCACATTATCCGGAAGATCCTTGAGGAAATCATCATCATATACTCTCCCGCAGAATGATCTGTCCAGCAGAGATGAATCAACACAAACCACAACTGCCTTAAAGCCGGAGTTTATAAATTCTCTGGATAATTTCCACGTGTCCTTTTTCCATAAGGGGAAATAAGCATTAACTTTTTTCTCTGCCAGTATATCTTCCCTGAACTTTCTCAGATCCTGAAGATATATATCACCGAAAACTGACCAGAATACATTCTCCTTTCTGTAACATTCAAGCACGGATTTAAATTTTTCTTTATAAGTCTTGTCATCTGTATTTTCCGGCAGGTACATTTTAACAAGAGGGATTCCGATTAAACGAGACTGTTCTTCGATCAACTCCTCCCTCACTCCGTGCATTGTAACCCTTTTAGTAGACGAGTTAAAAGCGGTAAGAAGCGAACATATGCGGAATTTTTTGTCTTTGATGAGACTGAAAAGAGAAAATGCGGAATCCTTACCTCCGCTCCAGTTGAGAAATGAATTAAATCTTACCATACACCCGTGGTTTTATTAGTTGATAAATAAAAAACTCTCTGCCAGCCGTAATCCTCATGTTAAAGAATGACTACGGCAGACAGAGAGTATCTGCTTTTATCTGATCTTTGCCCACGAAGATTCCAGCTTTAAAGATTTTCAGGCAGGTCTCCTGGCTTCAGAGCAATTTACGGTAGCCTTCCCGTTTTATTAAACAGTGGCTTTGATGAACCGCTCTTCTCTGTTACAGTTGCGGGGACAGCTCCGGATTCTGTTTGCAAAACATCACCGGATTCCCTTTTCGTCTTGCTGATTACAATCAGCAAAACTCAACACCCATAGCTTAGGGCGTACCTGAAAATCAACCGTTTTTTTAAACGGAATTATAGCAAAGAACTATTTCGCAAATATATACAGATAAAGCTGAAAATTCAAAGAGTAAAACTGTCATTCCTGTCATACCCGCGCAAGCGGGTATCTCGTTTCTAGATTCCCGTGGGAGTTAACCCCCTTGTAAAAGGGAATGCGAATGACATATCGTTTTTGTCAACAATAAAATTTGGAAAACTGACTGATAACTCCGTAGAAAAAAATAAGGCTATTTTGAAACTATCATCTTCCTTGTCTCCGAATAACTGTCTGTTGTCAGACGATAGAAATATATCCCAGACGAATACTTCGTTGCATCCCAGTTAACCCTGTACTCTCCGGCTCTTAATTTTTCATCAGCAAGAACAGATACTACTCTACCTAATATGTCATATATCACAAGTCTCACATAACTTTCCTTTGGCAGATCAAACCTGATGTTTGTGAACGGATTAAATGGATTAGGATAGTTTTGTTTCAACTCAAACTGAGAAGGTATTTCAGAGTTATTTGAATGCATTCCCACTATACCACAAATAACTCTTTCAGTAACCTGTGGATTGTTCACAACCGGACTTATCTGAATATCCTGTAAAGGAGTCATATTTCTTGCACAGGTTCCGCTCCATGAACCAGCTCTGGGCTGATACATAAGTGAGTCCACGCATCCGGGAACTCCAATACTTCCGAAATCATCTGTTCTTAATAAATAAGGATTTAATCCGGAAGCTGAAGAATTGTAATATCTTCCTGTAGAAATTACTCCTCCTGGAGAAGTTGTCTCTTTCAGATCGAAGCCTGCGTCAGAACCTGAAGTATTTGGATAAACCTTATTCCAAATCGGAGCTCCTGTAGTAGCTGAAATCGCTCCCAACATTACATTTTCAGTACCTGGCATGCCATCAAGACCTGTATAAACAAGAGTAAAAGGAAGAATAGTAGATCTTGTGATAATACTGAAACTTCTCTCTGATTTGCCAGGTGCCCCGTACGTATTGGACCACATTATCACACCAGCTGAACTAATCCTGAAAATATAAACATCTGACATCGGATCAAATGCTGTGCTTGAACCTGCTATTACAAATCCTCCATCACTAATTGCAATAATCCTTCTAGCTTCTGAGGGTGTTCCTGTAACAGGGCTGTAACCAACATACCATATAGGTATCCCTGCACCAGAGACTTTCATTACAAAAGCCTGATAAACACCTCCCGGCCCTGTGAAACGGTTCGTTATTCCGCATATAGCATATGTGGTATCAGATGGCTGATATACTATTGAATAAGCCCTCTCGTCAACCCACGGAAAAGGCGGCATATATTTAAATGCCCAAACCAAAGAACCCGAGTTATTGTATCTTGCAACTAAAATTCTGTTCTTATAATCTCCCGGCGAATTATAATGTTGAGTATATCCAGCTAAAGCAAAAAAGCCTGGTTCAACATTTACAACCTGCCTGTATTCACATCTTAATGAATCTAGAATCTGTCTCGACATCAAATGATTACAATTTGTATCAACCATACTGAATGAAGCTTTTTCATAACCGTTTGGAGCTCTGTAAAATCCGGCTAGGACAAGATTTCTGCTGGGGACTGAAAGAATCCTGTGAGAAAAACATGAATCAGCTCCAGAAAATCCAAGTAGTCTGGAGCATATAACAGCACCTGACGAATTCAACCTTAAAAACATCCAGTCATAACTCCCGGCTCCTGAACTTGAATTAGAAACTCCGGCAACAGTGTAGTTGGTTTCCACTGAATAACCATATTCTGTACCTCCGGGTGATGGCGGTAAGTCATAAGTTTTCAGAAAATACTGACCCGTGGTTTCAAAATTCATAACTAAAGTAAATGTGAAGAATGTGAAAAATATTTTTAAATTTCTCATTTCATGTCTCCTTTTATTTAATTTTTAAATACGTTACAAACATAATTTCTAAGCTGACATAAACCTTATCAATAACCTTATCATAAAGTTATAGTTATGAAATTATCTGAATATTATTACTCTAAAATCATGATTATATTTGAATATGTATGCAGATACTCTTTAAAAACAGGATAGTACCTCCTTCACATTCCAATATCTTACATCGTGATAAACTTAACGAAAAAGTCAAAGAAAAGTTTAACTCTCCGATAGTTCTTATTTCAGCTCCGGCCGGTTACGGAAAGACAACATTTGTGACAGATTTCCTGAAGTCTCAGGGAAAGAAATTTTCTTGGCTAACAATTAAAGACGACATAGACTCACCGCTGCTTTTAACAGAATATATAGCAGAATCAATAAAAACAAATAATCCTGATTTCGGCACGGAGTTAATTGAAACTATTAAACTCATTGAAAAAGATTCTGAAAAAGTCAAAGACATACGGAGTTTGGAAAAGAAACTAATTTCTGTATTTATAGATGAGATATTAAAAAATTCCTCTCCGGAAATTATTATCGTACTTGACGATTTGCATGAAATATACAATCACACCTGGCATGAAGAATATTTAAGAACTTTATTTGAAGAGATACCTGAAAAATTAAGATTGATTATAACAACACGGGAATTACCTGTCTTCAGTTTATCCAATCTGAAAACTAAAAATAAACTATCTGAAATATCTTCAAATGACATTGAATTTACAGCTGACGATTTAAAACTGCTTTTGGATAGAGTGTATTCCCTAAACTTAAAAGAAGATATATTACATGACTTGTTAAATACCTCTGGCGGATGGATTACCGGAATACATTTAATTATACAGGATTATATAAGAAATCCTGAGGTAAAATTAAGCCAATCGCATGAAAATTTATTTGAATTTTTCGCAGATGAAATTTTTTCAGAACTACCTGAAAATCTCAAGGTTTTCCTAATTACAACGTGCCACCTTGAGAGTTTTGACCACAAAACCTCTGAACTGATTAGCGGTATGAAGGAATCTGACAGCATGATAAGTTATCTGTTAAAAAGAAATATTTTCATCCGTAACAGAAAAATAAAAGACGATATCGGAGAGCTTATATTAGTATATGAATACTTCCCTCTTTTTAAAACATTCCTTATAAGAAAATCAGAAGAAATTTTAACAAGGGAAAATCTAAAAGAACTTTTTAAGAAAATAGGATATCACTACCTTAATGAAGGAAAACCAGACATTTCATGTGATTATATGCTAAAGGCAGAAAGCTATGAAGAAGCAGCTGAATATTTCAGAAAAGCCTATGATATTTTTTTTCACAGCGGCAGGTTCAGAAAACTTTGGAACCTGTTAACCAGATTCCCCCAGAACTTTTTAGAAAATAACCCATACCTTCTTTATTACAGAGGTATATTAAACAAATATTATAATGCTGATTATCAGGCAGCTATAGATGACCTTGATAAATCACTTAAAATTAACAAAGACAACAAAGAGTTAGAAATATCATCAATTCTTGCAAAAACGGAAATACTCATAAACAGTTCATCTGCCGGAGAAGCACTCGGATTACTTAATTCGCTAGCTAACAAAAAAACGAAATCAGACGATAAGGCGAAAATACTTTACTTAAAAGGCTACGTCTATTTTACAAAAGACGAGTTCAGCACAGCCTTAAAGTTTCTTAATGACGCCCTGAAAACAAGCCGTGAGAATAACCTTCAGCAGCTTGAAAACGACATACAACAACTTATCGGCAATATCTATTTCCTCAACGGAGAGTTCACTGAAGCAATTCATTATTATGAAAATGTAATAGGCAGAGCACCGGGACTTTACAAAAAGTTCGTTGCTTACGGAAATCTGTCAATTCTTTATTCAAGATCCGCAAAATTTTCCCTCGCCAGAGATTACTACCTCAGGACCATTGAACTGTTCGATATTTTCAAAACTCCCATTTTTGAAATTGCACTCAAACAGATAGAGTATTCACTTTATTTTGAAGCAGGGGACTACGAAAAAGCTTTCGATCTGGCACTTAAACTGCGCAAACTCTCATTATCATTGAACAGCTCAAGAAACATATTCCTTAGTTACGTCTTCCTTGCCGACAACTGTTACTATATGAATAAAAATGATGAAGCTGGTAAATACATTGAATTGGCTTACGATTATCTTAACAAAGAAAATGAGCTTGACGAAATCATACTTAAAGTTCTCAGTTACAGAATCTCTGATGATGAAAGTATCGACGAAGAAACACTGCTGGAAATTTATAACAAGCTTGAATCAACAGGAAATAATTATGAAAGTGCATCTCTTTCTTTTCTCATAGCACGGAACTATATCAAGTCTTCGCCTGAGACTGCCTCCCACTGGCTAACCAAAGCTGTAAGGATTTGCATACAAAAGGCTTACCGTGCATTATTATACAGAGAGCTGTCTCAATCATCGGACGATCTTTTCAGCTTTTCATTAGATGAAACCATCAGAAAGGAAATCATATCAGAATTAATGTCCGTATCAGAAGAATTACTTGAACAGATATGGCTCGGAGAAGATTATCTACGGAAAGTTTCTGATAATTCAGAGAGATTTATTGGTATACGTATGAAAGCGTTCGGTAAATTCACATTTTATCTTAATGGAGTTATCATAGACGATAACGTATGGAAAAGAAAAAACAGAAAATTAGTTCTGGCTTATCTGATTCTTCAGCCTGAACAATCCGCTACAAAAGATCAGATCTGTGATATGTTTTTTGCAAAATCCTCAAGTGAAAATCTGGACAATCTCTTCCATCAACTTGTATCAGACCTTCGTAAAAGTCTGCAAATTAAAGATTCTAAAGGTAAGACAGATGAGTACATCGTTTACAGAAACAAAATGCTTTATTTAAACAACTCATTTGTTTATGAATCAGATATCAGAGAATTTGACGAATTTGTTCAGAAATCATATTCTTCAGAAGTCTCTGAGACAGAAAGAATAAACTCTCTTGAAAAAGCAGCAGATATATATGCAGGCGATGCATTCCCCGGTGTGTATGAAGATTGGTTTGAGGATATCCGGACTGAGATGAAATCAAAATACATAAAATGTCTTGAAACGCTTTCAGAAATTATGCTGAAAAATGGCAATTATCCAAAAACTGAAATCTACTCATCGAAACTTCTGAAAGCTGATATATTAAAT
>JAOADS010000018.1:7050-11471 GCA_026417195.1 Ignavibacteria bacterium
GGATACAAATCCCTGATTAGTGCCTTATGCCTTTCAGGAAACAAAAACAGAGCAACTGAACTTTTTGAAAAAATGAGAGAAACTTATATGAAAGAAATTGAGGAAGAACCCCCGGATCAACTGATTTCAGAATTAAAAAAGATATTAGACCAATACTGAATATCACTTAAAACAAAAAGGCTGTGATATACACAGCCTTTGGTTGAAATTGCTTTGAGTGATTTCAGTTTATGTAAACTCCGTCAAGCATCTGCCAGTAAAGCTTTGCTGACTTTTCCACAGCTTCTAAAACCTTCTTGTACTCTTCATCTGTGCTGCATGATTTCAGCAGAGCTTCCAGTTCGGCATTACTGTGATGGACATCTGCTTCGTTATGGATTGTGAAAAACTCAACCGCTCTGTCGTCAGATATATTATAAAACCTGTCAAGTCCTTCAATTTTAACCTTTGAGACTTCAGGTATCTGCTTCTCGTATCCGTAAAGAGCAGCAAGACCTATTCTGTAATCCTTATCTCTGCATAATTCATAAAATCCGTTTACTGAAGATCTCACTTCATCACGAACAATGTTTTCTTCAAGTTCCTTTTCATTTAATCCTAAAGCTTCTGCAAACTGAACCCATAATTGAGGATGATCTGAAACTCCCGTCTTATAGCCATCTTCATCTGCTATGTTTTCCACGAGCATTTTCCGTATTTCTTTATCGTCACAGTTTGAATGAACCGAGCTTACAAACATCGGGAAATGCTTTACGAAATAAAAATACTGTTTGGCATATTCCCTGAGTTCTCCAAGACTCAGCTTCCCTTCATTCCATTTCTGATAAAAAGGATGTTTAAGAATACTGTTTTCTTCAAGAATCCTGTTCAATTCATTTATGAACTTTTCATTATTCATTTACTTTTCCTCCTTATGATTTAAAATTATAGACCTTTAACAAATTTAGCAGCTGCCTGAATTTCCTCTTCGGTAAGTTTGTTCTTGAAAGCAGGCATATCTTCGCCATCTTCAGTCTCAGCTGGTTTACCGTTTTTGATAACATTAACAAGCTGACTGAGACTTTTATTTTTAGTTTCAGAGCGTGTAAGATCTGGAACACCTTCAACTTTTCCTTTACCGTTCATGCCGTGACATTTTACGCATCTCTTTTTCCAGATTTCCGAAAAGTCAATATCTCCCGACTTTTTTTCTTCTTTATTTTGCTGAGCATCAGGATTCTGAGGCTTAGTCTGATCTATCTCAACCGGTTTTGTCGGATCCTGTTTCTTTTTCTTCTCCTCCTCAAGTCTCTTCTGTTCTTCTATTTTTTTCTCTTCCTCTTTGGTAAGCTGTTTTTGTTCCGGTTCTTTCTTTTGTTCAGTCTGAGGATTTACTGTCTGTTGCTGATCGGGAGAACCTCCCAATACTCCGGGATTTTGTGTTGTTTGCTGATTCTGCTGCAGCTGTTGTTGCTCACCTGTTTTCTGATCTGCTGAAGTCTCATCCTTTTTGCCGCATGACAAGAGCATAAGACCTGTTGAAAATAAAAGGACTGTAAATATTTGTGTATATCTCATGTTATGTTAAATTTTAAACTTCACGAAATTACTTATAGCACATTTTATATTCAATAGATTTTACACAAATAAACAGCACATATAATGAATCAGACACTTAATCAGAAAATCTTGGTCGGGATGGCAGGATTCGAACCTGCGACCTCCTGCTCCCAAAGCAGGCGCGATAAACCGGACTACGCTACATCCCGATGAAAATCATTATTAAACGATTTGCAAAGATAGGTAATTAGTAAGTCAGAATAAATGAAAAATTCATTGTTTTTATACAAAATAATCATCCGCTAATTATACCATAAACCAAAATGCTCTTTGTATGTTAAGAACAGGAGAGTAATGACAATTTCAAGATAAGAATCTTAGCACAGCCTATTCACAAAAAACTTCTCTCGTCTCCAACAGAAACTGCTCAATATTTATTAGTTTCTCTTGATAATTTCCATATAATTCTTCCATCTTTTTAAAACTTTCCCGTAAATCATAAATAAATGCGAAATATTCCTTTGTATATTCCTCTAAAGTAAAATCTTCAAAAAACGCCCTAAACAGGTCGTCTATATAATTCAATATCTTTGTTTTTTCTTCTTCAAGTTTCTGCATATCTCTTATTTCTTTCAAAATCATAAGACCATCTATTATTAGAGGAAGTGCCTTCGCTAGTGCTTGAATTCCTTTTGCAAAGTTGACTGCTCCCCAGGGTTTAAATTTCATTGGAATGTTTAAGAAATCTCTTGTTTTAAATATTGTATCAGTAATTACTTTCGGCGATTCTTGTACAATCTGTAATCCAATACTCCCAATTTTTACCGCATGGGAAATAATTTTATTTTGCAATTCGTTATGGAATTCTAGTGATTCTTCAATTTGTTTTAAAACTGTAACTTGATTATCTAATAATACTTCTGTATTCTTTTTAATTATTAAATCTATATTTTCGTGAATAATCCAAGCGTCTTTGCCAAAATGTTCTTCCACTTTTGTACTTAAATCAGACAAATCTGAAGCATTACTTATTAACATAATAACGTCTTCTCTGTATGCTAACAGTTCTTCTTTTATAGTGTTGTATTTTCTTGAAATATCTTTTTCATAGCCATTTAATCTGCTTTTCATTTCACTGACTTGGTTTTTGAGAACCGGTAATCCTTTGTTAATTTCTTCTTTTAAGGTAATTAAATTTTCTTTGAATTTAGTTTTTACATCTTTCAATACACTGTACCCGGTATTAATGAATAATTTTTCTTTACTTTCGCTTATAAACTTTTTAACAAATAAATCCAAATCTTTTATTCGTGATAATTGTTCGTATTTTTCAATTTTATCTTCTTTTGTCCATTCATTCAAACCAAGAGAATAAGGATCAGCAGCGATACATACTATTGTTGGTTTTTTCTTTATTGTTAGTATACCATTTAAAGTATGTTCAACAACTTCTTTTTTTATTTTACAATTCTTAATAAAATCAGAATTATTTTCAAGATCTGAGATCTCATCCATTTTATTTATTACAAAAATTGTTGATTCCGTTTTATTGATTTCCGAAAGAAGCCATTTTATTGTTTTATGATGACTTTCTTTTAAAGGATTTACAGGATCCACAGTGTATAATACTAAATTTGCGTTTGAAATATATGATAAAGATTCCTGATCATGTTCCATTTGGTCAGAATATAAACCCGGTGTATCAACTATTATAAAATCTCCATAATTATATGGTGTAATCTTGTCGGTTGAAGGTGCTGGGTCAATTTTAATATTCAGGTCTTTAATCAAACTTGATAAAACTGTAGATTTACCGTCAGAAAAAGCACCAAAAAACACTATAATAAATTTTTCCGCTTTTAAATTGTTTATTACTTCCTCAATCTTATTAGTTAAATCGGAACAATCTAAATTTAAGTTCTGACTCACATTTAAAATCTTTAGATGATGTTTTTCAAGTTCATCTATAAGTTCTGCTTTTTTTATTGAAAATTCATTGTTCATATTTTTAATATTTATTTATATTATTAATTTTATCACTATAATTACTTATTAATTTGATGAATTCACCTATTTTCTTATCTAAAACAGCGAAGTCATTTCCTAAATCATCTATTGATCCATTCAAACGAGTATTAAAAGCATTCTTTTCTTCTTCGAATGATTTATTTATTTTTGTTATGACTTCCTCTTTTTTCTCGCTAATATCTTCTTTTATGTCTTTTCTCGCTTTATCTTTCTTTTTTTGTTTCTTTTTTTCTTCTGATCTAAAGTGATCAATGAAATAATTCCAAGCTGTAATTAATAAACTGATTAGTAATACTGGCAAATTAATCAATTTAACCTTAATCTTAATGATTTCAAATAAAAATAATCCGAAACTGCCTATCAATACTAATTCCGACATATAACCCGTTGGTAAATCTTTTAATAAATTTTTTAAACTTGAATTGTAATCAAATGAATAGCGTAAATTAAGCAATAACCTATTATCAAATTCATTTGCTAACTTTTTAAAATCTTTTTCAAATTGATAATAAATATTATTGAATATAGTTTCTAAATCTTTTTTCAATTTATCAGCAATCTTCTGCAATTCTTGTTCAATGATTTTTTCATCCCAATTATTATCTATTCCTTCATATGTTTTTGTTAATAATTGTGTTTCAAGTTTTATAAACTGCAAATTAGAAGTACTAATATACTCTTCTTTATATTTGTCAAATAGATATTCGCCATTTTTTAATGTTTTTTGACTTTCATTTTGTAAGTTTTGAATTATTTTCTTAAAATCCTCTTTTTCTTTTATTAAATTCTGTTTCAAACTTTCCAAAATAGTTGTTAGTTTAAAAGAATTTGCCGTTAATATATCTTTTGCAGAG
>JAOADS010000018.1:11481-18244 GCA_026417195.1 Ignavibacteria bacterium
CATATGCTTTTTCTATGTTACCAAAAATTTTTATCAAGTCTTCCTTTTCTTTTGTATAAGCGAATTTCCGTCCTAATTTAAAATCTCTATTAAAACGCAATATTTTTTTAAAGATGAAATTACCAATATTATTAATAAGCGCTATAAACTTACTTACAATACTGATTATTGAATTTGAATTGAAGCTGCATAGGAAAGATATGTGACCATTGATAGCAATGTTTCCGCAATAATGATTTTTAAATAGAGATTTAAATTTACTATCAATCCTGTTTATAATATTATTTTCATTATCTCCTATTAATTCTTTTTTGTATTTAAAAACAGATGCTTTACCTCTAATATTTAGGATAGAATAAATTTTTACAGTAGCCCGTAAATAGTTCTTAATTTTATTAATTGTAACTTCTTCAGGTTCTTTATTCGTGCCAATAACATAAAATATCACATGTGATTTGTTAATTGCTTTTTCAATTTCTTTTTGGTATTTACTTTCATTCCCTTCAATGCCGGGCATATCCAATAGATTTACACTACCATATCCTATAGCAGAAACCTTTTTTGTATAATCTTTTCTTCCATCACCTATAGACTTTCCATTACCAGATACTAATGCTTCAATAACCGTGCTTTTACCGGAATTAGTTTCACCAAAGAATGCAATATTAAATTCTTCCCATTCTAAATCATTTAGTAAACGTTCCATTTCAGATTTTATTTCATATAATCCACTCGAAATATGTATCTTGATTTTATCTAAAAATTCTTCAGTTTTAGGACTTTTAAGCCCAGATAATTTAGTGTTTTGAAATTTCTGAATATCTTTGTAAATTTCATTGACTGTATAATTGAATTTTGTTTGAAAATTAGACATTGTTTGTGAATGATTATTTTTATTATTCATAATACACCTTTCCAATCATCTAATTTTTGTAGCCTGTATAAAAAAATTATTATTCATTTACTAACCCTAGTAAAGAGTTTATATGTTTTCTGGGTAAGGTTAAAAAACCAATTTTATGCCCACTCCCCTTTACTGTTATGTTAATTATCCTAGAAAATTATTATTTAATCAATTATAGTTATATGTTAAGACTTTTTCAATTTATTTTTATAATTTTTAGCTATACTTAAAGAAATTAATTACTTTTCAGTCTAAAGAAATGTTTTAAAACAAGTAAGTTTGCTTTTGAAATAAGAGAAACACAATTGACCTCCTTTAGCAAATATTTTAATATTGTTTATTAATATGAAATATAAACTACTCACAGCTTATTTAATTATTATAGCTTTATTATCATGTAAAAAAGAAGAGCCTAAAAATAATCCATTAACTAAGGATAGCAATGCTACTACACGGGAAAATTTAAAAACTGATAGCAATATTACAAAGATCCAAACTATTGACTCTATCACCCAATGGATAGGAACATACAAATATTTTGAATCTTGGAAAGATTTGAACGGAATAACATCAGCTACAATGGATTACACTTTAAGGATAACGAAAAAAGACAGTAATTCATTAATTGGTAATCTCAATATCGAAGGTTTTCACACCTCGACAAAAAAGAAATGTTCAATTACTTTCACTAATAATAAATTGAATGTTTATTCAGATAATTTAATTCAGTTTTCCCTTGAGAAAACAACTAACGGTAAGTTAGTAACTAATTGGTTCAATCTGAAACCTGCTGTTATTGAAAATCAAAAAAACGGTAAGGTTAGATTCAAAAAAGTTAAATGAAACGATTTATAAATTCTTTTATTAGCTGGCTTAACTGCCGGCTTTTTTTATGTCATTTACTAAACTTTAAGGTATAGTATATTTAATCTAAAACCTAATTAGCCTGCCAGAGGCGGACAAGGAAGGGAGTTTTTTAAATGTTTAGAACCAAAAGGGCTTGGAGCAATAATAATTATCTGAATCGAACTGTGGACAGGGCCGGAATCGAACCGGCGACACACGGCTTTTCAGGCCGTTGCTCTACCAACTGAGCTACCTGTCCTAATGTAAAACTCTGATGTTTGAATTTTACAAATATCCTTATATTTCACACAAAAATCAATTTAATACAATAGGGACAAAAAACAAATGCTATTCATTTTTCCTGAATTAAAATCAAATCTCATCAAACCTCATCTGAAATAAAATTCTTCAGCTTCTCATAAGAATAAATCCCCGTACTATGGCCGTCTCCCCAAAAGATCTGAATAGCATAGCTCCCTACCGGTTTTATGTCTTTAACCGTGAACTGATTCTCTGTATTAAGAGGTATGTATGAAGACGGTCTGTTTTCCCTTTCATGTTTACAACCGGCACAGGGACAGTTTAATCTTAAACTTGAAAGTAAAATCATACTTTCAGAACCGTCACTCCAGGATATAAATAAATATCTTTTATCCTTTACGGAAATTTTTTCCGGTACGCAACTCAACTTAGGTAACTTTCTGCCTCCCTTACGTCATCCTCACTGCCTATAAACAGTGGTGTCCTCTGATGTAGATTTTCAGGTTCGATGTCCAGAATCCTCCTTCGCCCGTCAGTAGCTCTTCCTCCGGCCTGCTCACAGATAAATGCAAGAGGATTGGCTTCATATAAAAGTCTTAGCTTGCCGTTTGGATTTTTAGTGTCTGCTGGATAAATAAATATACCGCCATAAAGTAGATTCCTGTGGAAATCTGCTACAAGCGAACCGACGTAACGGGCAGAATAAGGTTTACCTTCGGATTTATTTTCCGCTTTCAGTGAATCAATATATTTCCTGAGTCCTTCATCCCATTTATGATAATTTCCTTCATTTATACTGAAAGTTTTTGACTTCTTGGGAATTTTTATGTTCTCATAGAAAAGAAGGAACTCACCTACTGAAGGATCCAGAGTAAAGCCATGTACACCTTCGCCGGTTGAGTAAACGAGTATTGTGCTGGAACCGTAAATTACATAACCAGCCGCCACCTGATTGCTTCCCTTCTGGAGACAGTCCTCAAGTGTACCTGGCCCGCTTTTGGAAATTCTCTTATAAATTGAAAATATTGTACCTATACTGATATTTGCATCTATATTTGAGGAACCGTCAAGAGGATCGAAATGAACAACATACTTACTCATAGGACGATTACCCATATATTTCTCATTTACCGGAATAAAATCTTCACTTTCCTCTGAAGCTATCGCACAGAGATGCCCGCTCACCTCCATAGCTCTGATTAAAGTCTCATGTGCAAATTCATCCAGTTTTTTAACTTTTTCACCATGTACATTTTCTTCTCCGGTAAACCCTAATATGTCTATCAGGCCGGCACGGTTAACCTCAAGTGAAATAATTTTACATGCAAGGGCTATGTCTGCAAGCAAATCTGAAAGCTGCCCTGTAGCTTCAGGATATTTCCTCTCCTGTTCTATGATATGACGGTAAAGAGTGATAAATTTTTTCATGTTGTTATAAAATTAATCTTATTGCATCCTGTATATTTTTTACAGGAATATATTCAACATTATTTATTGTTTTCAGATTTTTCACATTACCTTCAGGAAGTACGATTTTCTTAAAACCAAGCTTAACCGCTTCCTGAACTCTCCTCTCGGCAAAACTTATAGTTCTGATCTCACCGGCTAAACCTATTTCACCAAGGACAAGCATATCAGAATCAACTTTAGTTTCCTTGAAACTTGATATTATACTTACAGCTGCAGCAAGGTCTATTGAAGGCTCATCTATCCTTATGCCGCCGGCTATATTCAGAAAAACATCAAATTTTGAAAGATGAAGTCCTATTTTCTTCTCAAGCACTGCTATCAGTATTGCAAGACGCTTGTAATCGAAACCGGTTGCTGTCCTCTGAGGTACTGAATACCCTGATGAAGATACAAGAGCCTGAACTTCTATCAGTATCGGGCGACTCCCTTCCATACTTGCAGAGACTACACTGCCCGGATTACTTTCTGAACGCTCAGAGAGAAAAACCTCTGAAGGATTTTTAACTTCCTTTAGGCCTGATCCCGTCATCTCAAATATACCGATCTCATTTGATGAACCAAAACGGTTCTTCACGGCACGAAGTATCCTGTAGGCATGAGTGCCTTCACCTTCAAACTGAAGAACAGTATCAACCATATGTTCAAGAACCTTGGGACCTGCTATGAAACCTTCCTTAGTAATGTGTCCTATGATGAAAAAAGAAACATTTCTGGCTTTGGCTATCTGAATAACTGCATAAGTAGATTCCCTTAACTGAGTTATGCTGCCCGGACCTGATTCAACATCATTTCTGTAAACAGTCTGGATTGAATCTATAATTACAAGATCCGGATTAATCTTCTCAATTACGGTGGCTATAATCTCAAAACTCGTTTCCGTTAACACATAAAAATTATCATATCCCAGACCAAGTCTGTCGCTTCTGAGTTTTATCTGAGTCTGTGACTCCTCGCCGCTTACATAAAGTACCACCTTATCCACGAGTTTATGGGACAGCTGCATCATTAGGGTGGATTTACCGATACCGGGATCACCTCCTATCAGCACAACTGAGCCTCTTACAACGCCTCCGCCGAGCACTCTGTCAAGTTCATCTATACCGGTTCTGATGCGATTCTCGTCAAGTGAGTTTATTTCAGAAAGCTTGGTGAGATTTGAAATATTTATATCCTTTAGTTTCGATCTGGTATTTACCTTTCTTTTATCAATATATGTAACTTCTTCAGTAAATGAATTCCAAGTCCCACATTCAGGACATTTGCCAAGCCACCCTACTGAAATATATCCGCAGTTCTGGCACACATATTTTGTAACTGTTTTAACCATGTTGCAAATTACCAAACCAGAGAGATAAAAACAGTTCTAAAAACATTCTGATTATTCTGGTATATTTGAAGATATGAAAATAGGGCTGGGTTACGATGTCCATAGTTTCATCAAAGGCAGAAAATTAATTCTCGGAGGTGTTCACATCCCATACGAAAAAGGTCTGAAGGGACATTCAGATGCTGATGTCCTTCTCCATTCAATATGTGATGCCTTATTGGGAGCTGCCGGACTTGGTGACATAGGATTACATTTCCCCAATACTGATAAACGCTGGAAAAACATCTCAAGTCTAAAATTACTTGAACAAGTAGAGACTCTTCTTAAAATTAAGAAATTCATAATAATCAATATTGACAGTGTTATCATACTTGAAGAACCGAAGATAAGTAACTACATAACAGAAATGAAAAAAAATATCTCCCGTGCACTGAAAATAAATACATCAGCCATATCAATTAAATCCACAACATCTGAAGGTCTTGGCTTTATAGGGAAAAAACAGGGATGTGCTGCATATTCTGTATGTTTAATAAAATAAAAATCTCACTTTGAAATTTCCGATAAATTTTATTATCACAGATTCTCCTAAGAAAACCATTTTATCTTGCATACTCAGCGGAATTTTTCTTGCCCTCTCCTATCCGCCGTTTAAAACCTGGTTTCTCGTTTATCCAGGAATGTTACTTCTGCTTTATGTAATAATTAATTCTGATAAATTAATAAAAACTTTCTTCAGAAGTTACCTTGCACTTCTGATTTTAAACGCCATAACACTTTACTGGATTTCCGGCTGGCACAGTGATGATACCTTTCTGAAAATAGGTGGAGTTGCTACTATACTTGTTCATCCTGTACTGATGTGTATTCCCTTACTGATTTTTCATGGGGTCTGCAGGTATAATAAAAATCTTGGTCTTATTCTTTTTCCCTTCTTATGGGTTGGATTTGAATACTTCCATAACCAGTGGCAGCTGAATTTCCCCTGGCTTGAACTTGGTAATACAGAAAGCTATAATATCAACCGCATTCAGTATGCAGAATTATTTGGTGTTCACGGTATATCATTTCTGATATGTTCTGTAAACTCTATGATTTACTTCCTGGTTTCATCTTATGCGAACAGACAAAACACAATAATCCAGAAAATAATCTATTCACTCACAATACTTCTCATTTTATTTCCTAACATTTACTCTTATTACACACTAAGAGATTACAAACCACAATACCTTAACTTCGGACATAATGAGAACACTCTTAAATTAAGTTTAATACAGACAAATACAGATCCTTTCAAAAAATGGGGTTCAGAACACGAAGAGCTTATTGATTCATATATTCAGATGATTAAAGAGGCAGTTGCACATAAACCCGATCTTATTGTTCTTCACGAAACTGCTACTCCGTTTTATTTCCTTGAGGATTACAATGCTGTTAAAACTCAGAAGTTCATAAACATAGTTGACAGCTCTGACATACCGCTTTTGATGGGAATACCTCACCTTGAATATTACACAGATTCTTCAGCAGCTCCGCCGGACGCAAGAAAAATGAAAGGTTCCGGAAGATTATACGATACCTATAATGCATCAATATTACTTGAGCCGGGTAAAAACGAGAAAAACTCAACAATACACAAAAAAGTAAAACTTGTACCATTTAGTGAGAAAGTTCCATATTCAAATTATCTCCCTTTCCTTAAAGAATGGATAAAATGGGGAGTAGGTTTAAGTGGCTGGCAGTTTGGTGAGGATATGACTGTTTTTAAACTGAAAAATCGGTCGGGGAAAGAGTTTTCATTTTCAGTTCTTATATGTTTTGAATCCGTTTTCAGTGAACTCGTTTCCGAAGGAGTGAGGTCCGGAGCTGAATTTCTGGTGATTATAACCAATGACGGCTGGTTCGGGGAAACCTCAGGACCTGTTCAGCATATGCAGTATGCTGTACTGAGA
>JAOADS010000191.1 GCA_026417195.1 Ignavibacteria bacterium
GTTCTCTTCTATAGTGAAATTGTATGAAAACAGGAATTCAAGAAATTCTTCAATCTTTTTATCAGGTATAAATAAATCAGCATCATCATATCCTTTTTTTTCTTTGAATAATTCACCATTGAGGAATGGTGCCATCTGTAAAGCTGAAGCTGTATCTTCAGAAAAAGGTGTTGTTCTGTTAAATACTTTTCTTCCGGGCGGACTGTTTAATGAATCAAAGAAAAGAGGTGTAAGCCACTCAGAATAAAATAAATCTTTACCAAAGTATTTTGTTTTATATTCTTTCCAGAAGTTGAGAATAAAATCTTCATCTTTGTTTAGCCATAATTTTTTCTGAACAAAACCAAGGAAGATAATTCGAATAATGAAAAGCAAAGCAAAATCTTTTTTTAGTTCTTCGTTATCTGTACCCCTGACACTTGCAGCTATGGAGTCAAAGTTAGGTTTGAAAGCATTATAGAATTCATCGGTGACAACATCGAGCGAAAATGCTTTTAGGATATTATTGAAATCATTGAAATCAGCTTTGGTAAATTGTTGTATAAATGTTTTGTTAGGTTTATTAGAACTAACAAAATAAGTATATCTCCTGAAATTGCTCCACTGTCTTCTGCCAGATGGAAGGGGAATGTCATAAATCAGTGAGAAACGGAAATCGCCTTTGTCATCATAGAAAATGAAAAAGCCGGCAATGTATCTTTGAGCATCTTTAAGAAATTTTTTGCCGAGAGTGTATTGTGCTTTTTTTCCAGAACGTTCTGTGAGCGGTTTATTAACTTTTGCCGCGAAGACAGCCATTAGGTCTCTGTTCTCCATTTCCAGCTCACCACAAAAAATACAATCAGAGAATTCCTCACTATTTAACTCCATTATCTCATATTCATCATGTTTAAATTTTTTGGTCTTTTTATGTATCAGATTGACCAGATTATCTATACTGAAGTTTTTTATGAGCTTTTCAATGGCTTCCATTTTAACTTATTTTTCTGTTTCTTATTGCAACTATGATTTCCTTTTCGTTTCTGCCAAGTTTATTTTTGATCTTTTCAAGGTAATCTTCGCCTAACTCGTTTTTAATTGCCTCAATTACCTCCAGAGCTTTATCTATATTACCGTCATTGAATTCCAGATTCGCAAGTCTTCTCAATGTATAATCAGGCAGGGTGCCGTAGTCAATTATATCTTCTATTAAGGTTCTGATGAAACTTTCAAGTCTATTTAAGTTGTCGGTTTTTATTGATTTTAACAGGGCTCTAAGTTTAGTGAGAGCAGTGCCTTCTATACTTTGATCTTGTCTTGATGAAAAAGTTCTTCTTCTTGATTGTCTGACAGATTCATATATTTCCCAGAATTCATCATCTATTTCGAGGGCTTTTTCATCAGGTTCACACTTTATCTTTTCAAGGATATTTTCAAGCAAGGTTTCAGAAATCTTAATTTCATCGTTAATTTTTTCAGCGTAAGCAATGTGCATTCTGTTTTTAACGAAGCATACTATCATATTATCTTCCGTGGATTTCTTTGCAACTTTAATTCTTTTAGGTAGTGATGATAGTTTATTCTCCAAATCCGGATATTCGTTAATCAACTCAATATAGAGTGACAGGGTTTTTGTGTAAAAGCTTTCTTCCTCATTTGTATCCGGATTTTTAGTCAGTCTTTGATATAATGCTGCTGGAGTTGGTTCTTCGTCTATATCAAATATTTTGGAATCCTCTCCGAGAGTATTATGAATGATAAACATTTTGTTCTGGGCAATTTCCCTTGATCTCACAAGCTCAGCTCCTTTTTCTGTCGGGAAGAAATTTACAATATACAGTTTATCAAAAACCTTTTTGCTTATACGGTTAATCCTTCCCAGCCTCTGAATCACACGAACCGGATTCCAAGGAATATCATAATTAATTACAATCCCGGCACGATTAAGATTGAAGCCTTCGCTTAATTTATCCGTAGATAAAAGTATGTCGTAATTATCTTTCTGATTATTTACTGATGCGTCAAAGTTGCGGTTTATTTCAGATATTGCTGAATTTGATATGCTACCTGTTACTACTAAAGTTCTTTCACGTAATTCAGGCGAAAGTTTATCATAAACATATTGAACAGTATCGGCATATTCTGAAAAAATTATAATTTTTCTTTTTGGTTCATCGGGATTAGGTTTTTTGTTTAATTCCGTCAGCAGATTTTTTAATAAACATTCTGTCTTGGGGTCGTTTTCTATTAATTTAAAACTTTCAAGTTTCTCCAGAACTTCATCAAATAACTTAATATCTGACTTTATATCTTCAATGAATTCACTTGCAGACTTAAAATTTTCCAATTTGTATCTTTTGTGTTTTTTAGGATAAACTCCGGCAGTAATCTGTCTTTCGTACTCTTTTAATTCTTCCTCAATTTCATCTGATGAGAGTTCCACTATATCATTCATTAACTTTCTGTCAAGAATGTATTCACCTTTTAGCGGATCGCCATTACCGGTTTTCTCAATGAATTTAAGTACAGTTTCATTGATTTCTTTAAATCGTTTTATAGTCTGTTCAAACGCACCAAATGAACTTTCAAATCTTTTGACAATCATTCTTCTCATAATATCAAATAAGTTTCGCTGTTGCAAAAACTCACGATTTTTCTCTCGGTCTTCAATTGAATCGTCATAAGCGGTAATTTTCAAGCCCTCCTCATATAAAAACGGTAGGTAAATTGCACCTTTAAACATACCGCCTTTACCAGGGTCTTCGAAATATTTTGTTATAATTTCGTCATAAAAGGCAGATTGATCAGGCGTCAATTCATAAAACCATTCTATGGGATCATCGACTTCGGAAAGCTCTGTTACTTCATTCTGATAAAATGGATTTTTTATTAAATCAAGACGGTTTCTCCGGATGGTGATCGGTTCAATTACGTCTCTGATTTGTCTTGCCAGCTCGTGTGTTTTCCTATTTATTTTATTTAAGTCAATTTCATCATCTCCGAAAATTGCTTTGTATTTAACTTGAGCTGTTTTTGCTTTTCTTCTGTCTGTAGAATTAAAGTTCTTCTTAATGAAAGCAAGATTGGTAAATATGGTATTTATGGTTCTGAAAACTTCTGATAAGTCCGGATCTAATGTTATAGCTGATTTTTTAGGGATGATAAAAAGTTTTAATAAAGATAAAACGTCTTCGGGTTTGTTATTAAACGGTGTTGCGG
>JAOADS010000192.1 GCA_026417195.1 Ignavibacteria bacterium
CCGAACATATGAAAACTGCAATACATGCAGATCCATCAGACAAAGACGGATTGTATAAGGGTGCAAAACTACTTCTTGAAAACAGAGAATTTCTTAAGTCAATATCAAATGCTGCATACAATCACATAAGAGAATTTCTCAACTGGGATAGAAGCGTTTCCGAATTTGAAGATTATATCAGCAAATGATATCAGTTATTATAGTAAATTACAACACTCAGAAATTACTGAAAGACTGCATTGATTCAGTTTTCAGATACGAATCAGACTCTGAATTTGAAATTATAATAGTAGATAACGGATCAGAAAATTTTCCGGATGAGGCTCAGATAATTGCCGAAAGCCTTCCCAGACTGAAAACAATAAAGCTTGAGAGAACCATAAGTTTTTCTGCTGCAAACAACATTGGAATAAAAAATTCCTCTGGAGAGTATATTGTTATTATGAATCCGGATATCATATTCACTGAACCCGTTTTTAAAAAACTAATTTGTGTTTTGGAGTCAGTAGATACCGGTGCTGTTTCACCAGCTCTTACGGGTAGAGACGGGAATTTTCAGAGAAATTATTTTCAGCGTTATCCTACTGTAAGACAATTTATTTTTTATTATTCAATTCTTGCAAAGGCCTTTAATAAATCAGCTAAAAGAATGAACCGCTATCTTGAAAATCAGGAAATAGATATATCTGAAAAAAAATTACATTACACAGAACAGCTACCTTTTGCTTTCTTTATGACCAAGCGCAATATAATTAACGAAGTCGGCTACCTCGATGAAAATTACTTTTTATTTTTCGAAGACGTGGATTTAAGCTACAGAATTGCACGTAAGTATAAACTTGCAGTTGACTCTTCAGTTAAAGTTTTACATCTTGGCGGAAGCAGTTTTAAATCAGCTGACAACTGGAAATTACATGGTATATTCATAAAAAGTATGATATACTTTTTCAAAAAAAATTACGGACCTTTAAGAACTTTTATCCTCAAGCTCCTTGTTAAGGTAAACTCTTATATTGTTTTAATTATAGAATACATTCAGTTTAAAAAAACCGATAATTACAGGATACTGAAACACAAAAATCTGCTTAAGTTAATAAAAGAAAATTGATTACAGTAATTATACCTAATTATAACGGAGTTGGACACTTAAGGATATGTCTTCCGTCTCTTAAAAAACAAACTGTAAATGATTTCCGATTGATCGTTATAGATAATGGTTCAACAGACAGCTCAGTAGATTATATACTCTCGCAATTTCCAGAATGTATATTAATAAAGAAAAATTATAACAGCGGATTTGCATCAGCTGTAAATGACGGTATAAAAAAAGCTTTTGAAATAGAGAACTCCGCATATATACTACTTCTCAATAATGATATAGAACTCAAGGAAAACTTTCTTGAAGTTGGTCTGAAAACCTTCCGCGAATTTCCTGATATCTCATCAGTTGCTGTTAAAATGCTGAATTATCAAAACAGGGAAATAATAGATGATTGCGGAGACTTCATAAAGAAAAACGGAGGATCACCATTTGCAAGAGGACACGGAGAAAAGGATATCGGGCAGTACGATAAATCAGAATACATCTTCGGTGCCTGTGCCGGAGCAGCATTTTATAAAACTGATTTATTCAGGAAAGTAGGTCTGTTTGACGAAGACTTCTTTGCATATTATGAAGATATTGACTTCTCTTTCAGAGCACAACTTACAGGAAGAAAATGTCTTTACCAACCTGAAGCTGTTTGTTACCACATCCGAGGAGGAACGAGTTCTGTTGCAACTTACGGTTTTCAGACGGAAATGTGCGAAAGGAATCTCGTCATCATGAGGTTTAAAAACTATCCTTTATCACTTTACATTCTTTATCAGCCTCTTTTTTTTCTGGCAAGAATGAAAAGGTATTACGGATTTGCTAAAAACTCATCACTTAAAATTATGCTGAAGGCCGTTCGGGGATATTTAAGAGGTTTACTCAAAATACCGTCCAAACTCAGCGAAAGAATTAGAATTCAGAAATCAAGAACCATCTCAACTAAAGAGGTTATGGAACTGTTTTCAAAATGAAAGAAGCCGTATCAATAATCATACTTAATCACAACGGTTCGGTATTTATTGAAAAATGTATCTCATCTGTTTTAAACCAATCGTATGAAAACTTCGAAATAGTTTTTCTTGATAATGCATCAACTGATGAGAGTTGTGAATTAATGAGTAAAATGTTCAGAGACGATAGAATAAAAATAATCCGCTCAGATAAAAATTTAGGATTTGCAGGGGGAAATAACCAGGCTATGAAATACTGTTCCAATGATCTGATTGTCTTACTGAATAATGACACCGAAGTGGACAGAAACTGGCTGAATAACCTTGTTCAGGCGGTGAAAGAAAAGAACACTGTAGCTTCTTCATACGTTATTACTGAAGGTATTCCGGAAAAATATTACAAAACAAATGGTTCTGTATCATATCTTATGTATAACGTTATGAATGTTTTTAAAAGTAATGATCAGATTTTCTACCCTAATGGCTGTTCAGTGATATTCAGGAAAAGTGAAATCCCTGAACCTTTCGATGAAGAATATTTTTTTTACGGAGAGGATGTATATCTCGGACTTCTGGCAAGATTTTCAGATATGAAAATAAAATTTGCAAGAGATTCATTAGTATTCCATAAAGGGAGTGGGACGAAATCTGCATCCGAGACAAAAACATTTTATCAGGAAAGAAACCGTTTCCTGAACCTTTATACATTTTTCAGCTGGAGTTACATATTAAGAATACTGCCCTATATCTTTTTCAATCACAGCACAAACCTGATTCTCTCACTGATAGACAGAAAGAAATCATTTACAGGCCTGTTAAAGGCTTATGTATGGTTTTACTTCAATATTCCGGTAATTTTAAGAAAGAGAAAAAAGATGAAAGCATTTAAGAAACTTCATGAAAAGGAAATAATAAAATATATGACATCGAAAGTCTTCAACGGAGAAAATTTTCTGGAAAGGTTAGTTAATAAAATATCTTATTTCTATTCTCGGCTTGTAGGCTTAAAGCCATATGAATACTACAGTAATGAATTAAGAAGGCTTTCAAGCTCTCTTTAAAACCTTAGCCGGAAACCACCTGTTCTGAAGTGAGGTAACAAAGATTTCCTCAGACACGATTTTAATCGGGACCATAGGCAC
>JAOADS010000193.1 GCA_026417195.1 Ignavibacteria bacterium
AGGTAATTGTTAATACAAAACCAGATAAATACCATTGAACGAGTAATAGAAGATAGTTTAAGAAAAAAATTACAGAATTATCATCCTGAAACCAATAATATGCCTTTTCATTACAGGTTACTTGGAAAAGACAGAATGGCTCTTTATTCTTTTATTCAGTCCCTGAATACTACTTTTGGTACTTCTATTTTTGAGCCTGTAGCTGTAGCACTTGCAAAAAATAATTTTAAAAAGGTAGAACGACAATTTTTCATCGGTGATACTATAAAAGAAGAGGCACAACAAGTTATTCAAGAAATTATAAATAACTTAACTATCGGAAGTAATCCAGATAAACAAAAGGAAATAGATTTGATAAGGAGGAAGATTAAAAGTGGAAGAGATAATAAAATGAAAACCATAAAAGTTGATATTTATTTAGAGAACTTCAACGGCGAACAATACTTTATTGACTTAAAGACTGTAAAGCCAAATATAAGCAATTTCAAAGACTTCAAAAGAACATTACTTGAATGGATAGGCATTGCCTTGACCCGGAATCCTCAAGCAAAAGTTAATTCTTTAATTGCAATTCCATACAATCCTTATGAACCCGAGCCTTACCAAAGATGGACTATCAAAGGGATGTTAGACGATAAATATGAGCTTCTTGTTGGTAAAGAATTCTGGGATTTTTTGGGTGGAGATGGAGCTTATGAAAGTTTACTGGAATGCTTTGAAAAAGCAGGTTTAGAGTTGAGATCGGAAATAGATGAATATTTTGCTAAATATAGGAGTAATTAAAAAACGCTGAACACTGTAGCTATAAGCTATTATACGTAGTAAATTCTTTTAATACTCTTTCACGTCAAATTTTTTGTGATTATCTCAAGCGTACCTTTGAACTGCTCAGATTTTTTTCTTCTGTAAAGAAGATCACCGGCCAGAACTCCGATTACTGTTACGATTATTCCGCCTGTAACAATAACTGTGTTGCCAAAGATCAGTGAAAGAATTACAGACATAATGCTTACAGTGAGCAGGAGCGATAAAATGGTTATCCATACGGGTACTTTCACGTCTGTATGTATCTCATTTCCACTGTTTAAAATCCAGAATGAAAGCCCGTCATTCGTACCCTTTATCAGCCTTCTGCTTTCACTGCAGTTTATTCCGTTCTGATTAAGTAAACTGATGATTTCTTTATTCGTGAAGTTTCTTTTTGGGATGATTGTTTTCATTAACTATGTTATAACTGATGGAAATACGGATTATTCAGACGTTCGTTCAGGTCACGTTCATAAAATTCTTTTTTGTCCGGCACGTTTTCAATCAGATAGCCGTAGTATTTTCTGTAATATTCCTTCCTTGCCTCTTTATCTTTCTCCCCTTTGATTTTTTCCTCAAGGGCATGTTCTTCGGCAAGATGGTTTATTACGTAATATTCCATTGCACGGATTCTGTCATCGGGCTGGTAAGTGTTAACCGAACCGCATGAATCACATTTGATGTTTACTGCAACGAAAGAAAATATTTTTATCGGAAGTTCAGCTCCGCATTGTGTGCAACGGTGTAATTTTTTTTCATCAATGTGTGCCTTTACGTTTTCCAGAACCTTCCTTGCTGCCTTTGCAAAGGTCTTCACCTCAAAGCGTGTGAACTCATCTGTCATCCACTGAATCAGATCCATCAGCTTCTGATACTCCTTATCCTGAGAAAAGAAACGCAGGGACTTCAGCATTTCAGCCTGCATTTTGCTCCAGCCTTCCTGCCCTTTCTGTGAAAGCTGTTGAACAGTCTGATTTTTCAGACCGGTAAGGACATTGTGAATTGCTACTGTGTCATACTGAAGTCCGCTGATGATGTCATCCATCGGAGCTTCTGCGTGACTTATTATTTCATTGAAACGGTCTTTCAGTTTTCCAAGAAAGGTTTCCCACCGCGCTGTCAGTTGTTCAGATGACATAAATTTTTTTAAGCTGGTTCAAACAATTTGCTTCCGCAAAACAGACAATTGTCATACTGCATTTCCTCAAGACGCGGAGAACCACAGCTTTTGCATTTCATTGTATGATGTTTTGCTTTCTGCATTCCCTGAGAATATTTTGTTATAGTAACAGAGGCATTTTTGAAAATGTCGCTAATTCCTCCGAACGGTTTTATCTTCTGATAATAAGCCTTTATTTTTCCTTCCATGTCGAAGTTACTTAGAATATTTTTCAGCTCGGCGGAATTTGTTGAGGAATGTTTTTCAATTATCTTTTCATAGACTTTTCTCAGCTCAACTGGGAATGCACCTCGGGCAATTTTCATCTCTGAATTAAGCAAAGCCTCTTTTATATCTTTGTCAAGCGGTTCTATGTCATACGATTCAAGAAGTTTATTCCAGTTATCATCTCCTCCGCGTGCAGACTGAAACGCCGCACCGGAAACCCTTTCGATTTCCTGATTGAACTGTCTGGTTGCTTCGTCCATTTACGGATTAAGTTTGATAATCTAAAATTCAATATCACTTGCTGAGCCGGGACCTGCCATGCTTTCATACTTTGCTTTGTATTCGTTCATAAGCGTCTGCATCTTCATAGCAAGTGAGAAGTCACTCATCATCTTGCCGCTCCAGTAGGAACTTGCATTTGAATAGTCTGTTACAGTCATTCCCAGATCCTTTAGTATATCCTGTGCGTCACGTCCCTGTTTGCCGAGGACATCCTGAGCAACCATAGCTTCGACATACTTTTCAAAAGAAATGGATTGTGCAGCTTCCGCAGCTCCGGTGCCTGCATTACCGGATGCACTTGTGTTGAAAGCTGCGGCATACTTCTGAGAGATTGTAAATGTAGTGTCGTTTCTCATGCGTGTAAGCCATTCGTTATTTACGCGGTCCCATTTCGGTGCGTCAATGCCTAGCTGCTTGCAGACGTCATCAGTGTTTCCGCCAGAGGCAAGTTTAGCATTTGCATCTGCCCACTGTTCAAGTGTGATTCCCTCTACGGGGTCAAGTAAATTTCCCATTGTCCTTGTGTTTTAATTTAAAAAATTGAATTAAACGGACAGCAATTTAATTAATTACTTTTGAAGATTCAATTTTTAAAAGAAGGGGAGGTGATGAAAAAATTTCGGGCTTTGCGTTCGGGCGGATTCCAGAGCACACCTCGACAAAGCTCGGTATAAACTTCACTGTCAACAAG
>JAOADS010000194.1 GCA_026417195.1 Ignavibacteria bacterium
GTCATACATTACATCACATATGTCTGTATACTGAACAGCAAGAGCTATGTCCGGAGTAGTTGTACCTGAACACATTGTAAACAGAAAACCTCCAGAATAGACGTATTCGCGTAATTTTTTTACGACTGCAAGCTTTAGTTCAGAAACTTTTTTAAAACCAAGCTTCCTTGCCATTTCTTCATTTGTTTGTTTCTGGTTCAAATACCATTGTGAATAACCGAATGTGGCAAAAAACTTTCCGTATTGTCCGGTGAAATCTTCATGATGTAAGTGAAGCCAGTCGTAATCCTTGAGTTTTCCCTGCAATACTTCCTCATCCCAGAGTTTGTCGTAAGGGATTTCCGTATAATCCAGAGCGAGTTGTACGGCATCATCCCATGGCAGTGCATTCGGTGGAACATATACTGCTATTTTAGCTACTTTCTCCAGTCGCACCACATCCATGTTATTGTTTTCATCCTGAACCTCTGCATAGATCCGAGCAGCCTGTGTTCCGTTTAAAAGTTCATAGCTTACACCTTTTTGGTTACATTCGGCAGCAAGTTCAGAGGAATAATCAAACATAAATGAACCTCCTCTGTAGTTCAGAAGCCAGTCAAGTTCTCTGCCTCCAAGCAAATGACGATAAGCGATCCCGTATGCCCTTAAATGATCTGTCTGGGATTTCACATCCATGGGAATAAGTAATTTCTGCTGAGGAAATAAAAAAGAAGCTGTGATTAAAAAGATAAAAACACTTTTAAACATAAATAAAGTTGTTTAACATATTAATTAAATAAAACTCATTTTTGTTTCACTTATTTTGGAATTGATATTAGCTATATTTGTGTATCCGATTATGACTGATAAGTTACCTGAAATAGCGTATATAAAAGGTGTTGGACCTAAAAGAGCTGAAGCTTTTGCAAAAATGGGGTTCAGCCGTATTGAGGATTTAATTCATATTTACCCGAGAGATTATCTGATTAATGCTAAAATTAATGATCTTGGCAACTACATAGATAAAAATGTAATCTTATGTGCCAGAGTTATATCAAGACATCCACCGAAGAAAGCCAGTCATCCTATGAAGATATTAATTTCAGATGGTTCAGGTGAAATCGAATGCCTCATATGGGGAAATTTTTTTTTACAGGGAAAAACAATTTATTCCGGAAAGCAAGTATCTGTTTTGGGGAAAGGTAAGTTCTGATTATTACAACAGTGGAATAAAGTTTGACTTAAGGGATCACAAAAAATATGATGAGGAGGATGATGAAATGCTGAAATATCCGTTTATACCTGTTTATATCCTTTCCGGGGAACTTAAAAGAAAATGGGTGAAACCTCTTCAGCTTACAAAAATTATTTTTTCAGCCTTAAGGAGATATTCTCAGAATATCAGCGAAGTGCTCTCAGAAGAAATAATTAATTCATACGGGCTTTTAAGCCATAAGACAGCTGTTTTAAGAACTCATTATCCTAAAAACTTCTCAGATATAGAAACCTCAAGACAAACCCTTGCATTTGAGGAATTGTTTTATTTACAACTAATATGTGCTTTAAGGAAAAAATCTACTTCATTTGAAAGTGGTATCAGTTTTAAATCTCCTTCTGAAGAACTATTTAGTCTTTTTAGCAGGAACTTGTCTTTTGAATTAACAAATGCACAGAAGAAAGTTATAAAGGAAATTTCCTCAGATATGGAATCCTCCAGAATTATGAACAGGTTGCTTCAGGGAGATGTGGGTAGTGGTAAAACCGTGGTGGCTATTTATGCTATGCTTAAGGCAGTCCTGAACGGTTACCAGGCAGCTTTCATGTGCCCGACGGAAATTCTTGCTGAACAGCACTATCAGACATTGAAAAAATATTTTGATAAATTTGATGTCAAATCGGCAATATTAACGGGAGGCCAGAAAAAAAAGTTGAGAGAGTCAATATTAGATGAAATCAAATGCGGAAAGATTCAGGTTATTGTCGGAACCCATGCTCTTTTTCAGGAAACGGTTGTATTTAAAGAGCTTGGACTGGTTGTAATAGATGAACAACATAAGTTCGGTGTAATGCAAAGGGCAAAACTAAGAGGAAAGGGCAAAAATCCGGATGTTCTGGTTATGACCGCAACACCTATTCCAAGAACACTTGCACTTACGGTTTACGGAGATCTTGATGTTTCAATTATTGATGAATTGCCTTCAGACAGAAAACCAGTAAGGACTGGTTTAAGGTATGAGAAAGACCGTATAAAGCTGTATGAATTCATCAGAGAAGAAATCAGGAAAGGGCGTCAGGCTTACATTGTTTATCCAATTATAGATGAATCTGAAAATACAGATCTGAAATCTGCTGTAAGGAATTATGAGATACTTAAGAAAGACATCTTCCCAGACCTCAGGCTCGGACTCGTTCACGGAAGGATGTTCTGGTATGAAATTGATGATACTATAGAAGCCTTCAGAAAGCATGAAATAGATATACTTGTAGCTACAACCGTTATTGAAGTAGGAATAGATGTTCCAAATGCAACTGTTATGGTAATTGAAGAAGCTCAGAGGTTCGGGCTTTCACAACTTCATCAGCTGAGGGGCAGGGTTGGAAGAGGAGGTGAACAATCATACTGTGTTCTGATGACAGATAATCCCAACAGCATAGCCTCGGAAAGATTAAAAATAATGACTGAAACAAATGATGGTTTCACAATTGCAGAAGAGGATATGAAACTCAGAGGACCGGGAGAATTCTTTGGAACAAAACAATCCGGTGAGCTGAAGTTTACAGTTGCTGATCTCATAAAAGATAAAAGGATACTTGATAAAGCCCGCGAGGCCGCCTTCAGGATTGCGGAAGATGATCCGCAACTGAGAAAAGTAAGTAACTCTGCCATAAGAAACTTCTTCTCGCTTAATTACAGTGAGTCAATGAACCTAATAAAAATTGCATGAAATAAAAAAGCCTTCCTTCAATCAAGGAAGGCTTTCGTAGATTCTATTACAACTTACTTTATCAAAACCATTTTACGTGTCTGCTTAAACTCTCCAGCCTCCATTGTATAAAAATATATTCCGCTTGATAAACCATAGGAATTAAACTTAACAGCATATTTGCCCGCTTCCATTTCTTTATCAA
>JAOADS010000195.1 GCA_026417195.1 Ignavibacteria bacterium
CAGTAGTTCTGATGATTATGGCGGCATTAATGGGAGAATCTTCGTAAATCTTAATGGCTATATCAAGCCTTGCCTTATCTCCTTTGAAAAGGGCATTTTTGTCAGCAGAAACCTTAATAACCGGTGTATTTGCAGTGACCTCAAGTATATCAACCTCCTTATCCAGTGAGTTAGTTATCTCAGCTGTCTTAATTATTTCTTCACCAACCTTACCTTCTGTTATAATTGATTGTGGGTTGTAACTTACAGCATCAACCATATTCATTGTAACTGTTAGGGTGTGATGATTCGTCTCAGGCTCATTTGTAAAAATGGTAAGATTTTTGGAAACTACACCGAAACCCTGACCATTAAATGTGAATTTGAGACTCCCTGTTTCACCCGGCTTAAGCAGGTCATTTGTAAGCAGAGCGCTTGAACAACCGCAGGAAGTGGTTACATTTGTAATTTTAAGATCCTGATTGCCGGAATTTCTGAATGTTATTTCGATTACCACTTCTCTGCCCCTGATGTGATCTCCTGCATTGATATTTTTCTCTACCTCAAGCTTTGGCTGAGAATAAGCCAATATTGTATTTATAAGTAAGAAGAAAAATATTTTCATAACTGTTATTGTTTAGTGCAAATTATATTAAAATTCATATAATTTCAATTTATGAATTTCCCATTAAAGAACTAGCTTAAAATCCCTAACATATATACAATTTTATCCGTTTCAATTTTTAACCATTTGATTAACTTTGTAACAGAAAATTAAGGAAATTGAAACTGGACGCTTTGTTTTTTGCTGCACATCCCGATGATGCTGAACTTGGATGTGGAGGCTTAATTATAAAATTAACTGACTCAGGTAAAAAAGTAGGCATAACGGACCTCACCAGGGGTGAACTCTCCACCAGAGGAAATCCGGAAAAAAGATCACTGGAAACAAAAAAAGCCTCTGAAATTCTCAATCTTTCTTTGAGGAAAAATCTGGAGATCGGTGACGGTAACATTGAAAACAATCCGTCTAACCGTGAAAAAATAATAAACCTTATCCGTGGAACAAAACCTGAACTGGTTTTCATCCCTTGGTGGAATGATCGTCACCCTGATCACGAAAATGCTTCAAAGCTTCTTAAAGAATCAGTTTTCTTTGCCGGGTTAGAAAAAATACAAACCTACTCCGAAGAAACTTTACAAAAACCTTTCAGACCTAAAAGAACATTTTATTATATGCAAAACTACAGCTTTGAACCGACCTTTATCATAGATATATCAACTGAATTCAGTAGAAAAATGGAAGCTGTAAAATGTTATTCATCACAGTTTTATAATCCAGACTCTGATGAACCTGAAACTTTTATAAGCTCAAAGAACTTTCTTGAATTTATCGAAGCACGTGCCCGGTTTTATGGTTTTATGATAGGAGCTGATTACGGTGAACCTTATTATTCTGAAAATAAAATCAAACTTGAAATAGATAATTTATTCTCCTGAGAAAAATCATTAATTCATGTTATCCAGAAACACAGTATATCTTTTGTTCGTACTTGGAATCATAGTTCTGTTATCAGCCGGATATGTAAGCTATATGAATTTAAGAGACTCAAGAGAATCGGTTGATAGAGTTCTGTTATCGTTCAATAGGTTAAATTCTGTTCAGAATCTGGAAAAAATATTATTACATGATCACCTTCATCCAGACTATGAATCAGCAAAAGCCGGGATCAATGCACTATTAGATTCTTTAGAATCCAGTCTTGATTCAGCTACATTTGTCCAGCTTAAGCCACTTGCAGTCGAAAGGCTAAACTATCTTGCATCTGTAGCCCAGACAGGTAAAAATACCCCCTCACGTACTCAAAGACTTATTGAAGAAAAGAACAAGCTGAATCTTAGTAAGCTACGTTCATTAATTTCAGATATTAAAAAAAGTGAAACCTCTAAAATAGAATCTATAAAAGAAAATTCTGAGAAAGCAGGGACTTTTGCGAAATATACATTCATAGGCGGCGTCATGATAAGTATTATGATTTTCGTAAGTGTATTTCTCATTCAGAGAAATTCACAGAAATGGCTTTTAAAAGAAGATGACGACCAAATCCCTTATGAAGAACTTGAAAAAATCATAAAAGAAAGAACAGCAGAAATATCAGCAATTAATATTAAACTCAATAAAAAAATTGACGAAATACGGAAGATAGACGAAGAGCTTAAACGCTCTGAACATTTTTATAAAACCCTTTTCGAACAGGCTCATGATGCCATTATGATAATATCGCCTGAAACGAGGAAAATACTTGAAGTTAATAACCGTGCATGTGAGATATATGGATTCACTAAAGAAGAATTTTCATCTATTTCGCTTGATCTTATCTCCAAAAATATCCCTGAGTGTAAAAATAAAATAAAAGAAATTGTTACAACAGGCTATGCTCATAATTTCGAATGTGTTCATTACACTAAAGACATGAGAGAAATACTTATTGAGATAAACGCTTCATTAATTGAATATAATAACTCACATGCAATACTTTCTGTAAACAGAGATATCACAGATAGAGTATTGAAGCTAATTACAAATTAAAGCGAATTCTATAAATTAAACTTATGCTGAAACAATTTCAGAAAATTCAGGAGAAAATGGATCAGGTTCAGAAAGAACTTGAAAACAAACACGTTACCGAGGAAGCCGGGGGTGGAATGGTAAAGGTAACTGTAAATGGGATGTTACAAATAAGGAAAATTCAGATTGAAAAAGAAGTAATATCTCAGGAAGACAGCGAAATGCTTGAAGATCTGATAGTCGCAGCTGTTAATAAAGCTATTGAATCCGCTCAGAGAATGGCTCAGCAGGAAATACAGAAAGCTACTTCCGGATTACTACCTAATATACCAGGTCTTAATTTAGGAAAAATATGATATGCATACTTCTGAAACCATAGAGAGACTGACTGATGAACTTTCAAGACTTCCCGGAATAGGACGAAAATCTGCTCACAGGATAGCTATGTATCTTGCGAAACAGCCTTCGGAGCAGATTACTTCTCTCACTGAAGCACTGTCTGGACTTAAGGATA
>JAOADS010000196.1 GCA_026417195.1 Ignavibacteria bacterium
ACTGATTAACTGCAAGAAACTCAACCCTGTGTCTTCCCACCTCACGACATAAGAAAACATAATAAACAACCCCTGTATATTTTCCGTCACCTGCTATGGTATCCGGAAAAACTCCGTTGTCCTTCAGTTCTGCTGTTGCAAGGATATTATCACGTAAATCATAAAACCTAACGATCACCGAAGCAACTGGCTCGTCCGACTGAACAGTAGCTCCGGCGTAGCAGTTAACTGTGTCTGAGTTCAGAATTAAAGGTGTAATATAACCTGATAAAATAAACGGGAAAGAAAGCGTAGGATCAACAACTGTATTATCTTCCTTTTCACATGATAATATGAAAATTCCGCATATTAGAGGAATAATTAAGTATTTTATATTTTGCAAATCCAGCAGATTAGTTAAAAATTAGTAGAGAGTAAAGATAGGTTTATAGTTGTTAAGTGGTTTAGTTTTTAGCATATTTTCAGTTCAAATATACGCTTTATATCTGAAAAAATTCAAGATGAAATTTAAATCCAAAGGCAATTGCTTTTATTAATCTAACTAAATTAAATAATTTTTCAAAAGGAGAAAACCAAGCCATTTGAAATAAAATATGTTTTCTTCGGAATACCCGGGAAGGGATTTGAATCATATCTGAATGTAAATCCGGTTTTAAAATCAAGTTGCTCTGTAATCTCAAACAGAAGTTCTGTCTGTGAATAAAAAATATAATCTTTGAAATCCCTCAAGAGAGGCTGATAATATGTTGTAGTTGTTAAATTAAATCTTTTTACATCAACAGTTAAAGAAACATAACTTGAATTCCTGTGATTACGTTCAAATATAGTTTTGTCTGTATTTTCGGTATATTCAAACATATAAAGTGAACCGGCATATATTCTGAATTCATCCCTTTCATAAATCCTGAATCTGGGACCTGTCCCGATAAGTCCTCTCAGTCTGACCGCAAGGGCTCCGTTAAACTGAAGTTGGGAAAAGACCTCCCACCTTAACAATTCTTTTGTAATTTTATGGTTATATCTCACATGGGCAAAACCGGAATTAATAAAATCAGTCCCGGCACCTTTTATAACCCGGTATTCATTCAGAAACAACCAGAGATGATTAATCCCCTTATGCTGAAAATGAATTTTCGCACCGAGATCATATATTTCTTCCGATACTTTTGAAAGCATGAAGTTAGCCTCTGCACTTCCGGACCAACCAATAGTATCAGTTCGTATCCTTTTAGATTCTATATTTACTACCTGAGAGAAGACGGGACTGGACAGGAAAAGAACAAGCAATATGTTTTTCATTTTAATTTTTACTGAATTAAGGATGCATAATAAAATAATATTTTCACTAAATCAATTAATTAGTAAATTTGCTAATATTTATCGTAAAATATGGAAGAAACAAAAAACTTCACTGAATTTTTTTTAAACTTCACAGCAGGATATAAAGATAAACCGCTATTATTCTGGAAGGAAGAAAATGAATATCTATCCATATCAGGTAATGAGTTAAAAAAGAAAGTATTGATCCTCTCACGGAAATTATCCGAATTAGGGCTGAAAAAAGGAGATACCGCAGCAATCATATCAGAATCAAGAATTGAATGGGTGATTTCTGACTTTGCATGTATAGTTAACGGCATAATCACTGTTCCTGTTTACACGACTATGTCATCAGATCAAATAAGATACATTATGTCTCACGCTGAATGCAGAATTTGTTTCGTGTCTGGCAAAATCCAGACAGATAAAGTTATAAGTATAGTAGATGAATTACCGCAGCTTGAAAATATTATAACTATTGGAGAAACGGGAACTGTTCACAATAAACTGATCCCTATGGAGAAGATACTGAATTCAGGTAATATTGATAAGGAATATGTAACAGATGAACATCTCATAAATTCCGCTGCAAAACAAGCCCCAGATGATATACTTACTATAATATATACCTCCGGAACAACAGGTAAGCCAAAGGGTGTCATGCTAACTCATAAAAACATACTTACAAACATAAGCCAATGCCTTAAATCATTCCACGTTGATGAAAATGACCGTTTTCTCTCTTTTCTTCCTCTTGCTCATACTTATGAAAGGACTTGCGGATATTACGTCCCGCTTGCAAAAGGAGCTCGTATATACTATGCTCAGAGCATAGACACATTAAGCACACAGATGACAGAAGTAAAACCAACTTTATTACTATCAGTTCCTTTACTCTTCGAACGCATAAGACAAAGACTTATGAAAAATATCGAATCCATGCCTTACTTGAAAAAAGTAATTACACTTAAGGCATTAAAGTATGCAGGGCGTTACAGAGAAAATAAAAACCACTTTCTCTGGAAAATATCTGACAGACTCGTTTTAAAGAAAATCAGGGAGAGAACTGGAGGTAAAATCAGGTTCTTTGTATCCGGTGGTTCTGCATTGAACAAAGATCTTGCTGAGTTTTTTGACTCAATTGGAATTACCATCCTGCAGGGATACGGAATGACGGAAGCTTCACCGGTAATATCAGTTAATAAAACTGACAGGAATAAATTCGGAACAGTTGGTCTGCCTCTGGAAGGAGTAGATATTAAAATCGCAGATGACGGAGAAATACTTTGCAGGGGAGACAATGTAATGAAAGGATACTTCAAAAATGAAAAGGATACTTCTGAAACTATAATAAACGGCTGGCTTCACACCGGTGATATCGGAGAATTTGACTCAGAAGGTTTCCTGAAAATAACTGACAGAAAAAAGACTTTAATCAAAACTTCCGGTGGCAAATATATTTCGCTCACCCACATTGAAGATACATTACTGAAATCTGAATATATTTCTCAGATCATATGTTTCGCATCAGATACCACCCAATTCGTATCAGCTCTTATTGTACCAGATGAGGAGAAAATCAGTGAACTTGCTTTAAAAAATAACATATCTTTTAATAGCCTTAAAGATCTGGTTAACAT
>JAOADS010000197.1 GCA_026417195.1 Ignavibacteria bacterium
TGCTGCTTTCTTCAGTTTTTTCTTATTGGCTGAATAAGCCGAACCTGTAAGTCCATATTCAGTATCATTGGCTATCTGTAAAGCCTCATCGAAATCACGAGCCTTTATCACAGCAAGCACCGGTCCGAATATTTCCTCCTGAGCTATCGTATCGTGAGGTCTCACATCTGCAATTATTGTTGGTTGTATAAAAAATCCGTTACCTTCAGCTTTACTGCCCCCGAAAACAACTCTTCCACCTTCCTCTTTAGCTTTATTTATATATGCAAGTATACTATCCTCAGATCTTTTATTGATAACTGCGGCCATGCTGGGATTATACTGAGCTTCACCGACTGTAAGAGTTGCAGCTTTATCGACCAGAAGATCTATGAACTTATCATAAATCTTTTCATCTACAATCACACGTGAACATGCTGAACATTTCTGTCCCTGAAATCCGAAAGCTGATGAGATGACACCGCTTGCAGCTTCCTCAAGAGAATCAAGTTCGCTGTCTATGATTATTCCATCCTTGCCACCCATCTCAGCTATTACTCTTTTTATCCATTTTTGACCGGGCTGAACCTTTGCTGCAAGCTCATTTATCCTTAGACCTACTTCCTTTGAACCGGTAAACGATATAAATCTTGTTAGAGGATGAGAAACAAGCATATCACCTATGAGACTTCCTGAACCCGGAAGGTAGTTAACAACACCCGGAGGCAAACCCACTTCCTCAAGAAGTTCCATGAATTTATATGCTATTACTGGAGAGTCACTTGAAGGCTTCAGGACTACAGTGTTGCCGGTTACAATTGCTGCAGTAGTCATACCTACAAGTATAGCAAGAGGAAAATTCCATGGAGGAATGATAACTCCAACTCCCAGCGGAATGTAATATTGTCTGGTATCTTCTCCTTTTATTTTTACAAGTTTAACTCCCTTATCATATCTTAACATTTCCCTTCCATAAAATTCCATGAAATCTATGGCTTCGGCAACATCGGCATCAGCCTCTGTCCAGTTTTTGCTGACCTCATATACCATCCAGGCTGCAAAATCATATTTTCTCTTTCTCATAAGTTTTGCAGCCTTAAACAGAAAGTCTGCTCTCTTTTTAGCAGTAACCTTACTCCATTCATTAAAAGTCTTATTTGCCACTTCCATAGCCTTGTCAACATGGAAAGGCGATGCTTTTGAAACTCTGCCGACTACTTTATTTGTATCTGAAGGATTTACGGAAAAAATTTTATCCTCAGTGTAAATTTTCTCATCCCCTATTATTAGAGGATAGTCAAGATCAAACTGAGAACGGACTTTTTCCAGTGATGCAAGAAAATTTTTCCGGTTCTTCTTATCTGAAAAATCTGTTAACGGTTCATTCTGAAATTTTTTCATGAAAGTAATTATTTATAGTTTATAGTTTAATATCCCATTATTCTGCATACTTCATCGTGAACTTTAGGTCTGATATTTCTGATCTCTTCATTCCCACTTGTCGGATATACACGGTTGGTTAAAAAGATGATTATAAGATTTTTCTCTCCGTCAGCCCATACGGAAGTTCCGGTATAACCGGTGTGTCCGAAACAATTCTGGGAAAATTTATAACCACATTGAGGCGGGTATTTTGTTGGTTCGGGTTTGGTTTCCCATCCCAGGGCTCTTGTATTCATGTATCCTAATCCAGTAACTCTTGATGTAAAGAGCTCTACAGTGTGAGGTGAGAACATTATCTTATCAGAATCCCCGTCTTTGTATTTCCCCATGTTAAGCATCATCTGCATGAAACGGAATAAATCCGGACCGGTAGAAAACAATCCAGCATTTCCGGATATTCCTTCAAGCATAGCAGCCAACTCATCGTGAACATATCCTATAAGAAGCTGATTTCGCCAGTATGTGTCGTTCTCGGTTGGAGCAATTCTGTAATCTTCACTCTCAGGTATAAGGAAATCAGTGTCTTTCATCCCGAGAGGCTTGAATATATTTTCAGAACAGAATTTATCAAGCCTCTTGTTGCTTATTCGTGTGACAATTTCGCCCAAAAGAAACGCATTATAGTCACTGTAAACTGTTTTAGAACCGGTCTGATATTCTTTTGTGCAGTTATAGATAGCATTTTTTACCTTATCAGGTGAGTTAAGATTAGGATCCTGATAAAAAGGAGTCCAGGCAGTCAGTCCGGAATTATGAACAAGCAGATTAAAGACTGTTATATCCGATTTCCCGTTATTATTAAACTCAGGTATATAAAATGCAACCGGATAGTTAAGATCTATTTCTGCATTATCATATAGTTTCATTACAGCAGCCGTTGTAGCAATAACTTTCGTAACTGATGCTACATCATAAATAGTATTAAGTGTTGTTTTCGGAGAACTTTCTTCATAAGTAAGCCTGCCATATGCCTTCTGATAAATTATATTCTCAGAATTTCCTACTATGAGAACTGCTGAAGGAAATGCAAATCTTGAAATGCCGTCTTCTATAATTTTATCAACTGAGGAAAAATCATAGCTTCTCTGGGAATAGGCAAAGTTTACTATGGAAAAACAAAAAATCAGAGTTGATTTTACCCAAAAAGACATAATTGTTTTTTATTAGATTACAAATATACCGATAAGCCTTTACAGCTTCAAGGAACGAATAAAAGCTGACCTCCGAGTTGTGTGTATGAAATGAACATAAGAAACATTATGCAGTTTTATTTCTCTACCTTTATCAAAGTATTTTCAATCTGACATTTGCAATACCTGAAATTAATGATTATTTTAGTTTAAACCTTATCCGATATGAAAAAAATAATATACACATTAACTTTACTTACACTAACAAATCATCTGATACCAGCCCAATGGGTTCTGCAGTATTCAGGCGGACCGGGTTTATTTGACGTTCAGTTTATAAATCAGCATACAGGCTGGGTAATCGGTTCCGGC
>JAOADS010000198.1:0-239 GCA_026417195.1 Ignavibacteria bacterium
CCAGTCCGCTTGTAATTATTGTTCTGCTCAGGGTAGCATTGATACTTCTGTTCATAACTGTCATTATGTCTTCATTCTTGAAAAGCTTTATATTCTCCCTGATTCTGTCAAATACAACAACCGTGTCATTCACAGAAAAACCAATGAGGGTGAGAAATGCGGCAACCATCCCTTGATTAAGTTCCAGATTAAGAGATGGAAAGAGTGCGTTGAATATTCCGATCATCCCCAATGTAATA
>JAOADS010000198.1:249-2861 GCA_026417195.1 Ignavibacteria bacterium
GTATTGCTATGAGTGAAAATATTGTAGCATAAATAGCTGAAGTTCTCAGTTCCTTACCTATTTTCGGACCGACTTTATCAATTCTCAGGACTTCATATTTGTTATCAGGGAAATTCTGTGTAAGGCTTTCCTTAATCCTGTCGCTAACCAGTGAACCTTCTCCGAGCTCAGCTGTTCTTATCAGTATATCCTTATCACTTCCCATAGTTTTTATTTCAGCTCCTAGCATACCCGAGCGTTCCATAGCAGATCTGATTTCATTGATTGCAACATCATTTTCAAATCTGACCAGAATCTCAGTTCCGCCGGAGAAGTCTATACCAAGGGTAATTCCTTTTATTATGAATGTTGATAAACCTATAACAATTAAAACAGCTGAAAGAATATAAAACTTTCTTCTGTGACTTAGGAAATCTATGTTTACATTATGAAAGAATCTCATTTATCCGAAATTAATTTGAGTTTTGCCTTTATCTGTCATTATATCAAATACTATTCTTGTAATAATAATTGCAGTGAATAAGTTCGCAACAAGTCCGATTATCAATGTGAGAGCAAAACCCTGAATAGGACCTGTTCCGAACTGATAAAGTATTATGCCTGTTATGACTGATGTAACGTGAGAGTCTATAATGGCAGAGAGAGCTTTCTTGTAACCAATTTCAATTGATGTTTTAATTGGTTTTCCGCTCCAGAGTTCCTCCCTGATCCTTTCGTAAATAAGTACGTTGGAATCAACAGCCATACCGATTGTTAAAATCAGACCGGCAATACCAGGCAGGGTTAATGTAGCCTGAAAACTAGCCATTATTCCCATCACAAACAGAAAATTGAACAGTAAAGCTATATCAGCTACTCCTCCGGCAAATCGGTAATAAACTACCATGAAAAGTGCAACGAGAACTAAAGATATCAATGAAGAGTAAAGTCCTTTCTGTATTGAATCTTCACCAAGAGAAGGTCCCACTGTTCTTTCTTCTATGATTGACAGAGGAGCCGGTAAAGCACCTGCTTTTAATACGATTTCTAATAATTTCGCTTCCTGAATATTTGCCATTCCTTCTATCTGAGAATTACCGCCTGTAATTTTACTTCTTACTACGGGTGCCGAATAAACTGAATTATCAAGAACAATGGCAATCTGTTTGTTGATATTTGCACCTGTAATTCTTGCCCAGTCAGCAGCTCCGTCTGAATTCATTTCCATATAAACAACCGGTGTATTGTTCTGAGGATCTATATTTGCCCTCGCGTTGACAACTACGCCTCCGGTTAATTCAGGCTCTTTTTTCAAAATGTAAAACTGATAAATTTTCTCGCCGCCTTCTACGAAAACAGGTTTATGACTCCAGTAAAAACCCACATCATTCGGAATTAAATCTATGACCTCTCTGCGGGAAAGTATCCTTTGTATCTGAGGTCTGTCACTTTCCCTTGCAAACCAGGCTACACTACCATCCTGAAACTGCTGAACACGCACAAGGTAAAACCAGGGGTTTTTCTTTTTGAACTCCTCTTCTGACATCTGTTCGTTCATTGCATTTGTGTCTTCTGTAAGATCTGCTGTATCAGAGAGTGTATCTTTCTGTTTGGAAGTGTCTTTTCTAATATCTTCCTTTTTAGTTACTTCCTTTTTAGTGGTATCTTTTTTATTTGTAATTGAAGTTGTATCTTTCTTCGGAGCTGTGTCTTTACCGGAAATATTCAATGTATCAGACTGATCAAGAGTATCGAGATTACCTCCAGCCAAATATGTATTTATCCTCTGCATAACTTTGACTGCAATCTCAGGATCAATTACAAGCTTAAATTCAAGAAGTGCTGTACCCTGAAGAAGGCTTCTTACTTCCTGAACATTACTTACTCCGGGCAATTCAACTACAAGACGACTTGAACCTTTTTTCTGGATTACCGGTTCTGATACACCATACTGATCAACACGGTTTCTCACAACCTGAATAGCCCTGTCTATGGCATTTTCAACCTCAGACCTGAGATTAGACCTTATTTCTGCTTCATCGTCTCTTAATTCTCCGTAATATGCCTTTAGGGAAGTTCCTTTCTGAAGAAGTTTGGACTCAAATATATCTATGAAATCATCATCTGAGGTTTTAACCTGCTGACTGGTTTCTTCCAGAGTTTGCCTGAGTACGTCATCCTGTTTCTTGGATAGATCAAGAAGAAGTTTAGCAATGTCAACTTCCATTATTACATACATACCACCCTGTAAATCAAGACCTAATTTTAATCTCTTCTCTCTTGCTTTAAGCACATCAGCTGCATTTTTTTCAAAATAAGCCAGGCTGTCTTCAGAAGTTTTTAGTTGGGCAATTTCTTTATTAAACTGATAGTCTTTATATGTGGGATATAGAAAATAAACTGAAAGAGCTATAAAAATAAGTGTAAGAATAATTCTAAATCGGTTTTTCCTCAACTTATATCCTGTATATTTTATAATTACTTATGTTCAAAGCTACAAAGATAGATTTAATGCTGTTAATAATCAATGAATATAGATGTTCTGCTATAGATAAAATTTCTGAAGGCTGGATATAAACAGGAATAACTTAAAATCTTTAGGGTGAGCAAGGGGATTCGAACCCCCGACCCTC
>JAOADS010000199.1 GCA_026417195.1 Ignavibacteria bacterium
TTATAATGTTGTGAGCGCCAGCTGCTGCAACCTCAAGTGCCCTTTTTACTTCATACTGTCCCTTTACGTCTGCAAAGTCAACAAGCCCTGTAGCTTCAGATGAAAATATCTTGCTGATGTCGATTTTAAATGGCTCCATTCCTCCGCCTGCGTTGAGAAAATCAACAACTTCAATCAATGAACCGAAAGGGAAAACATCCAGTCCGCTAACCATAGCAGCCTCTTTGGCGTTCTCCTCAGGAACTATAAGACCTTTAAATCCGAGTTTCTTAACCTCAGATGCTATGGGAAGAATACCTCTTACAGATCTGATCTTCCCGTCAAGAGAAAGTTCCCCTGTAAATACATAATCACTGAACATATCCGGCTTAACCTGTCCGCTTTCACAGAGAATACCCAAAGCTATGGGAAGATCAAAACCACTTCCTTCCTTTCTTACATCAGCCGGGGAGAGATTCACTGTGATTTTCTGGACAGGGAAACGGAAGCCGGAATTTTTAATGGCAGCATTTACCCGCTCAGATGACTCCTTAACAGCACTGTCCGGAAGACCAACGATAATAACTTTAGGTAACTGCCTCTCTATGTGTGTCTCAATCTTTACGATGAAAGCGTTTACACCTGCAGTAGCTGCTGTAAGAACTTCAGATATCATTTTCAGAAAATTTTATTAGCTCTTATCTGGGCTATATCTTTCTCATCCAGTTTGATTCGGAACAGAACTGTCCTGTCATACTGATCTGAGCGTACCTTATCAAGGAGCCTGATAACCGGACTTGGTTTTCTGGTAAAACTTGAAGATAGCTTTGCAAGTGCCATAATTGCTTCAGCCCTGTTCTTAAACTCTTTAGCTGAATTTTCATCTTCACATTCATTTTGCATAACTATTTCGAGATCGTCTTTCATTTTCATAGAGAACGAAACAGATTTAATGGATTTGTAAACATCGTAAAGATTACCTGAACTTACAGAAGAAGTATCTTCATCCGTTAACAAGGTATCCTGAGCTGACGAAAAGCCCTTGCCTCCTTCCGAGAAATTTTCAAAAATACCGCGGATAAAAAGTTTCTGATTGGTTATCATCCAGAGATGTTCCTTGTATTTTATTTTCTCTATCTCCTTCATGAGTTCTTTATTCGTTAAAACACCGGAATATGATGTATCAGTAAGCCCGAAAGAGTTTTCAATCAGTTTCAGATAATTGCTTGCGTAAACTGTAAAGTCATCCCTGAAATAAAAAGTAAAATTGGTTTCAGTCTGCCTGAAGACAATAAATCCGTTCGGGTAGTCGATTTTTTTATACATGGAATCTGAAGAAACGTATTCATAAACTTTTTTTCTGTCAAATACCCCCTTGATAACCATAGCATTATCCCCTATCCATGAATTTGAGAAATATACTTCATCTATTCCGTCATTTATCCCTGCACCTGTAACCTGTTTAAGGTTATAGAAGAACGAACCGAAATTCCTTTCAGCGTCAAAAAGTGAATCTGAAATGAAAGTTTTCCAGAAATCAGTTTCCCTCATTTTTTTAAAGTTTATGTATATCAGAAACTGAGGGTCAGTCTGAAGAAGTGCAAGGTTTTGTTTTACGTTCAGGCTTAAAGGCTCGGGATCAAGTTTCCCTGAACAGGATAAAAGGCAAACAGAGATTACCGGATAAATAAGAAATAAGGTAAATTTCCTGCTAAATTTCATAATTTACATCAGTAATCTTTTCTCGAGAACAGATAGACTGAAAATGAAGTTAAAACTGCAGCGAAAATAAAAGAAGATATTGCACTCATCCAGGATGGTGTAAACGTGCTGCTTTCAGTGTTAAAAGACGTTTTCCAGAAATTAACTGTTTCTCCGTTTATAAGTGAAGTTGTTATATCTCTTATTTCACCGGGTTTAGGAAGAACGTAATATAGAAAGTTGAGAATAAATTCAACTGTTGAGTTGTTGAAAAGAGGAAATATTATGGTCTCCCTTATGGAAAGTATCGGAGAGAGCACAAAGATCAGAAAAAAACATACAAGTATTGATATTATAGAACTGTTAGTTGTAAGTCCGATAAGAACCACTATGCTGTACATTACAGCAAACGCAAATGAAATTGATAGTATCGAGAATAGGAACGTAAAGTCCCAGTAAGACGATTTGAATGAAAGTATCAGCCAGATTGAACCAAGCAGAAATACCATACTGAGAAAAACAAATAACACTGCACCTAAATATTTTGAAATTAAAATTGTTGTCCGGGAAATTGGTTTTGATATAAGCAGGTCAATTGTACCCTTTTCCAGCATTGAAGGAATAAACGATGCCGTTGATATGATTGAAAAAAATATTATCAGGTTCCATGAGATAGTAAGAAATCCGGTTTCAGCACTAAGTACAATGGATTTCTTATCCATAAAGCTCATTGCACCTTCTATAGTTTCCACATTTACCAGAAATAACATAACCAGTACAACAAGAGCATAGAAAATATAATAGCCAATGAAAATTTTCTTGGCAAGGGCTTCCCTGAATGTGTTTTTGATTATAGTCAGCATCAGTTTGTATTGTCTTTCTTTATCAGATTTATAAACAGGTCTTCAAGAGAACTTGTTTTCTGATTTATGGATTTAATTTTAACAGAAGAAGACCTTAACAGGTCTATAATTGAATTAACTGCACCGAGCCCTCCTTCAGTATGTATTTCATATTCACCGGCTCCGGCGTTCGGATCAATATCAAGCAGCCTGCTTTTTAATTCAATGCTTATTGGGTCAGCTGTATGA
>JAOADS010000200.1 GCA_026417195.1 Ignavibacteria bacterium
TATACCACTTGGAATATTCGTATGTGTTACCGGTGTGAGTGGTTCAGGTAAATCAACTTTGGTAAATGATATACTTTACGCTGCCCTGAAAAAAAGGCTTGATGGAGTTTACTCTGAGAAGATAGGAACTTTCAGGGAACTAAGGGGACATCAGTACATCAATCACGTTGAACTTGTTGATCAGACTCCCATCGGAAGAACTCCTCGTTCAAACCCTGTCACTTACATGAAAATTTTTGATTCTATCCGTGAACTTTACGGTAGTCTTCCGGAATCAGTAAAACGAGCTTACACTCCCGGTAGTTTTTCTTTTAACGTTCCGGGCGGAAGATGTGAAACCTGCGAGGGAGCTGGTGTTATAAAGATAGCCATGCAATTTATGGCTGATATCTTTCTTGAATGCGACGAATGTAAAGGGAAAAGATACAAAAAAGACATACTTGAAATAGAATATAACGGTAAAAACATAAGCGATGTTTTAAGTTTAAGTGTAACTGAAGCAATGGAATTCTTCAGAAATGAACCAAAGATAATTAACAGAATGAAGATCCTTGATAAAGTCGGACTGGGCTACATAAGATTAGGACAGTCAGCAACCACTTTATCAGGTGGTGAAGCACAAAGAATAAAACTGGCTTATCATTTATCATTTCAAACAGAAGGAGAGAAAACCCTTTTCATATTTGATGAACCTACAACTGGTCTTCATTTACATGATATTGCTAAACTATTGAAATGTTTTGACGAGTTAATCAGGAAAGGTAACTCCGTCTTGGTTATTGAGCATAACCTTGAGGTGATTAAATGTGCTGACTGTATAATTGACCTGGGTCCCGACAGCGGAGAAAAAGGAGGTATGATAGTTGCAAAAGGAACGCCGGAGGAAATTGCTGCAAATCCCAAATCGGTTACAGGTAGGTTTCTGAAGAAAGTTTTAAACGACTAAATTAACTCTGTCAGGGATAAATAACCGTAACTATCTCATTATCCTCCGGGAAAGGTCCGCCCGGATATTTCCCGTCAAAATCAAGGTTAAGCCATATATCACCTTTTCTCGTCTGATGATAGAAAATATCCGTTACAAATTTCACTCCCAGAGTTTTCGGGAATACGTCTTTGTGAAATTCATTTATAGTTTCAAGATAAGATTCTGGCTCACAGCCGTTACAAATAAAAATCTCCGGATATGAACGGTTTTTCACAACTACAACTCTTGCATCCCCGCCAATCGATTTAATCACAGAGACCAGCAGCACTGAATAATCATCAGGGTTTCCTTTAAGGTCTTTCAATGACTGACTTGCTTTATTAATCTTTGTATAATCTCTTTCCTTAGTAATCATAACCCAGTTCTCCTGAAAATATCTGTATATCTCGCATATCTGAATTATAGTAAGAGGTTTGTCATTTTCAACTGTAGCAAGCTTGCGGGAAAATTCCGCTACATCCGGGTGATTATAATCCATTCCAAGATAAAAGAGATTCTCTATGTATTGAACATCTTCCTGAGCATAACTTGATAGTATATTAAAAGTGAGTATAATAAGTATTATTTTTCTCATCTGAATTTATTTAATTCATCATAGAGAATTTTAACTTCATTTCTGAGGAAATTAATATCTTCATCAAGGAAATGCCTTGCAAGATGCCTTGCTCTGCGAACTGAGTCCGGATTTATTACCGATGTAATCAGATCCTCATCAAAGAACTTCGCAACCTTATCAACGTTACCAAACGGATCCGTAACCTCACTTCCTCCCCAGAAGTTTATACCATCCTCATATCCGACACGGTTACAGAACACAAGATATAAAGACAATAACCTGGAATATGTCTTATGATGCTCTGAATTTATAATGTAGTTCTTGGGAACTTCTGATACAGAATCAATTGCAAGCCTCGTTGGTGATGCAACAAGAGTGAAAATGACCTTTGCCCCTTGTAAAGCAAGCAAAAGAGGAAGAGAAATATGCCAAAGGTCTTCACATATTAATATACCTATCTTACCAAACCTTGTATCGTGAACATCAATTGATTTGCCCTTTGAAAAATACCGCATTTCCTCAAAGAGTCCGTAGTCCGGAGGATAAATTTTTCTGTGGGTAAATTTCACTTTTCCGTCTTCTATATAAAACGCTGAATTATACATACCGAAGTTTTCATCTTCCTCAATGCCTCCGCATACTATTGTGATGTCTTTTGATTTCTCCCTGAGTGGTTTAAGCAGAGGAGATTTATAAGGATTAATTGCAAGGTCATGGTTAAGGTCTTTCACTGAATAACCCGTAAGTGAAAGTTCAGGAAATATTATAATATCAGATTTCTTCTTCAAAGCACGGTTGATGTAATTAATATGTTTTTTCAGGTTATAATCCACATCTCCAAGCTTGGGAGAAATCTGTGCAAGTGAGACTCTGAATTTTTTCATACCTTTTTGATCCTGTAATATGTAATTCTAAAAAAACCCGAAATTTTAAGAAAAAGCTTAAGCCATATAAGATTTATCGCAGACGGTTTATGTTTTGTAAAATACTCAATGCAATCTCTGCTCCAGATCTTTATCATCCGGATCCGCTCCCTGCGGACACTAGCACCGTGAAGGTGAGTTAACCCGGCATCTGCAATAAGCCTGATCCTGAAACCGGTATCATAAATTCTTTTACAAAGGTCAACATCATTGAAAAACATTTCGAAGCGCTCATCCATAGCTCCGTATTTATTAATCCAATCCCTTTTCACCATTAATGCAGCTGCCATAGGC
>JAOADS010000019.1 GCA_026417195.1 Ignavibacteria bacterium
AGGTAATATAAGGCTTCCCTTCTGATATAATCATTATCAAATCCCGGTTTCAGTGAGTCACATGCAGCAATTATTTCCTCATAAATTCTTTTAGCTTCATTCCATTTAGAAAGTCCTATATATGACCTGCCTAAAAATTTTTTAAAAACCGGATTTTGAGGATACATTAAACTAAGCATAAGCGAATATTTCTCTGCCTCAAGGTAATCTTTCTCATAAAAAATATTTATATATGCCAGCACTGCATTTGCTTCTGTTTTTGAAAATTTCCCGTTTGATGCACATTCCTGTAACTGCTTCAGTCCCAGCAATTTATTACCTTTGGGGAAGAAAAACAAAACTGCTTTGAGAAACGGATACCTTTCAACGACATAATCCACTGCATAGTTATAAAGCCCTATACCGAAAACTGCATCAATGTTCGACGGATCAAGTTCATAACTCTTCTGAATTAAGTTAAGTCCCTGTTTTCCGTCATCTATCGCCTTCAGCCAGTTGTCCCGCATAACATTCATAAATCCCCTGTAACCAATCACACCTCCTAATAGAAAAGTTGTCCATGCATCATTATCGTTTTTATCGAGAATTTCCTCACAAAGCTTAATACACCTGTCAACCCTGGAGAGATATTCGTCATCTATTGAACGGTCATCTTTATTTATGTAAATTTTCCACCAGGCACTCATTGCAAGAAAAAAATATCCGGTAGGATCAGCGGGCTTTTCATTTATCATCTGTCTGAAAACAGCATCAGCTGAATCAAACTTAATCTGGTAAACGTAATTTATTCCTTTCTGAATCTGATCGTCTCGTGACTGAGAGAAACCAAAAGATGTAATAAAATAAATTAAGAACAGAATTAAAAATCTCATCTCCCAATACCATAATACTTAAAACCATATTCCTTGACAAGTCTGGGATCATATATATTCCTCCCGTCAAAGATAACCTTGCTTTTCATAAGTCTGCTTGCTTTTTCAAGATCTATGTTTCTGAACTCATTCCACTCAGTCACAAGTATCAGACCGTATGAGTTTCCGAGAGCTGTGTAATTATTCTCAAACAATTTGACATTTCTGAACTTCTTACCGTAAAGTTTTCTGAAGTTATTGTTTGCAACCGGATCTGAGGCATTTACCCTTGCTCCGTGTTTTAACAGTTCTTCTATTATTGTAAGAGATGGTGCTTCGCGTAAATCATCTGTCCTTGGTTTATAGGACAGCCCCCAGACTGTAAAGACTTTACCTTTGATATTGTTTCTGTAATGTCTGAGTATTTTATTTACCAAAACCAGCTTCTGCTGACGGTTAATTTCATCAATAGCCTTCAGGATTTTAAAATCATAATTATTTTCCTCAGCTATCTTGAGCAGTCCCTTTACATCTTTTGGGAAACAACTTCCCCCGTAACCTACTCCGGGGAACAGAAAACTTGCTCCTATTCTCTCATCTGAACCTATACCTTTTCTTACCAACTCTATATCAGCTTTCAGCTTTTCAGCAAGATTGGCTAATTCATTCATGAAAGATATTCTCAATGCAAGCATTGAATTTGCTGCATACTTTGTAAGTTCACTTGATCTTTCATCCATTACTATGAACCTTTCAGAAACCCTCATGAAGCTTGAATAAAGTTCTCTCATGATCTCAATTGCCTTCTTACTCGAACTCCCTACGATAACCCTGTCCGGTGACATAAAATCTGAAACAGCTGCTCCCTCTTTAAGGAACTCCGGATTTGAAACAACATCAAATTTATGTTTAGTCCGCTCTGAGATTATTTTCCTGATTTTTTGAGTTGTACCGACCGGAACTGTGCTTTTGCTGACAATCAGTTTGTAACCGTTTATATACTTCGAAAGATCACTGCTTACCTCTAGCACTCTGCTCAGATCAACAGAACCATCTTCAAGCGGAGGTGTAGGCAGGCAAAGAAATATAATATCTGAACGTGAAACTACTTCTCGGAGACTGTCTGTAAAAGAGATTCTCTTTTCAGATAAATTCTTCTTCAGAAGTTCTTCTAGTCCGGGTTCGTAGATAACCGGGTCCCCGGTCTTAAGCCTTTTGATTTTCTCATAGTCCTTATCCATGCAAATAACATCATTACCGTTTTCTGCAAAACATACACCGGATACAAGCCCGACATATCCGGTCCCGATTATTCCTATTTTCATAATTTTTCTTCCGCTACTTCTTTAATTTCTGAAATTTTGTAATTGTAACTAATCAGGAAATAAATTCCCATAACAAGATACATCAGGAACATCATTGCATGTGTGGCTGTAGCATAACCCAATGAAGCTGCTTCGCTTACGTAAAACATGTTCATAAGAGTTACCTTACATATCCAGTGATAAGGTCCTGTTGCAGCAGGTGAAGGAACAAACATAGCAACATTTATAAGCACCAGAAGAAGATTTGCATTCCACAGACCTTTAAGCAAAGTTGTTCCGGTCAGAATTCCAAATGAGTAAAAAGGAATGTATGCGCTTAAAAGATATGCTATCCACAACATCAGGGAATAAAATGCTAACTTTAAAAAAAGAGATGGAGTTTTCAGAACATCGAATCCGTTTAACATTGAACTGAATATGTCATCAACCCTTTTATGTATTTTATCAGGCAGGAACTTAGAGAAGAATTTGATAAATGCAAGAGCTGTCTCCGGCTTCAGCATCATAAAGATTATACACAGAAGCAAAAGGAAAATCAAAAGGGATAATAATAAAACTGCAGATCCGATTTCAGGTATTGCCCTGCTGATTGAGTCTTTGAAATAAATCAGTGCTACGGCAAACATAAGCAGAAACATAACAGTATCTATTATCCTTTCAACTATAACCGTAGCAAATGCTGAAGCTTTTGAAATATTTTCCTGCTTGCCTAAAATATACGGCCTGATTATTTCGCCTGAACGAGGGAAAAAATTGTTAAACATATAACCTATAACGGTACTTGAAAACAGATTACGGAAACGCAGTCCGCGGCTTACAGGTTCAAGAAGTACCTTCCATCTAGCAGAACGAATTAACGAGCCTATGACAACTCCCGTAAAGGTACCAATAAATACATAAATGTAATTTGTGTTTTGGAGAATTTCAAACAGCTCAGAGAAATTTACATTTCTGAAAGCTAGGTAGAGAAAAAAAACAACAAGGGATATGCTTATGAGAATATTTAATTTCTTCTTCTTGACCAAAAGTAATATGATGGGATTTAATATCTTACCTCATATCGATCACTTCAGTGCCCTCAGGGGGAGTGAAAGTGAATTTAGAATTACTGATACCGATATTGACCTGTATGTTTTTAACAGAGTATGTTGCAGTTGATTCATCAGTTACAATATAAATTTTCTTTATCATCCAGTCATCTTTCCCAACCCAGATCTTGGCTGATTTGACATATCCGGACTCACGGGGTTTGAGTGTTAGAACATATGTATCCTTACCTGATATTTTTTCAGTACCCGCAAGATCAGAATAAAAATTCTCCGGGTACTGGAACAGATATTTGTTGGGAGAAAAGGTGTTCCCGGTTTCCTTGTAGTAATCTATTACTACCCTTTTTTTGGAAGCGGAATAAGACCATGAAGTACTTCCGTCTGTTACAAGGATCTGATTTGAAGTTTCTATTCTGTATTTCTTTTCCTTTTTTATATATAAAGTTCCGGAGGAAGTCTCAGCTTTAGACTTACCATATTTCACTGTCTGGGTATATGAAGCTTTTGCATCTGTAATATCTTTATACACAGACTGCACATTTTGTATTATCTCCTGAGCTGTTATGTCATCCTGTGAAATTACGTTCTGAAGACAGGAAAAAGTAAAAGAAATAGTAATTATAGTTTTAAAAAGAGTTTTTTTCATAATTGGTAAATTTTATTTTCTACAAAATTAAGTATATAATAAGACTCAATCTATGTATTTAGATCTCTATTAATTAATAACAATCATCTATCGGGGTTTTCCTGAATGTCTCTGGATTCGTTGGGATTGAGTTTTATTTTCTTTTTCTTTGATATAAACTCATCTGTATTTCCGAAATTATATGAAATATTAAGAACAACCGTCCGTGAATCTGAATTATTCCTTGACGATTGGGAAAATCCCACAGATGAAACATCCTGTTTCCATGAAAAAGTTCTGAAAATATCTGTGGCTTTCAGGGAGACGCTAAAATTATTATTCATGAAACTCTTTGAAAGCGAAATGTCAAATGAAGATGCAGGCAGAGTTATACCCTGAGAGTTAATACGCTTGCCTGTATAGTTATAAACCAGTTCAAGGTTAAAAAGTTCTGCTGCTTTTAACATAGCTCTGAGATTAGCCTTCCATGAAGTACCCTCTTCTGCTTTATAATCACTGCCTGAAGGATTAGTGTCAAATTTTGTGTTGTAAATACTTAACGTGGAAATCAGGTTTAACCAGTTCAACGCCTTTGAACTTAAGAACAAATCACATCCATAGGTTTTCATGCCTGATGCATTTATATATGTAGCAACCGTTATATTACTGTCTGAAAGGTAGCTGTAATTTGTTATTACATCCTTAGTTCTCCTGAAAAAAAACATAGGACTGAAGTTAATAAAAGGAAGATAAAGCGAGTAATTTAATTCATATGAATCTGTAATTTCCGGAAGCAGTTCCGGATTACCTTTATTATATATTCTTCTATCACTTTTATTAACAAAGGGATTCAGTCTCCAGGCAGCAGGTCTGGTAATTCTTTTTGAATAGGAAAACTGAATCTGATGAATATTACCGATTTTAAGTGCCAAACTCAAAGTAGGGAAGAAATTAAAGTAACTTCTCGTAAAATCCGAATCTTTGATATTCCCTTTGGCAGAAGAATGTTCGATACGAAGTCCTGCTTTGGTAGAAAGAAATAAAACTGGTGCAGAAAACATAATATAACCTGCATTAATAATTTCCTTCAGTTTAAATCTGTTGGTAGAACCATCATCAGTGAAATTCCCGCTTGCGTTTTCAAGTGTATCGGAACGGAAATTATTATCATTACTTGTGAAACTGCCCTTATAGCCTGATTCAAGTTTAATTTCTCCAAGCGTATGAGAATAGTCTATCTGAAAAAATCCATTATCTGATTTATTATTCGTTGTATCCCTTCTTGTTTCTGAAAAGTAGTTACTGTTCTGCAAAAAGTCTGAATCAAAGATATTCCGTGAGTAAGAGTAGCAAATTTCTGCCTGAAATTCTAAATTCTTGTCTTCTGGTTTAAAAGAAAAGTAAACTGATGAATTAAACATTCTCCCTATCCCTTTTTTGTTATTCTGCAAGATTGAAGAATTCATTATTAAATCCAATGAATCATAATGTTTTCCGGATGATTCATACAATGTTTTCCAGTCCCCTAATGAAAAACTTAGCTCTGCCCCCGCAAATGCAGAAGGGAAAACCTCATGTTCAGCTCCCGTCTGAGCCCAGAAATATCTGTTATCACCTTTTGCAGAACCGGAATTAATATATTTTGAGACCGGACTGTTGTAAATTATCTGAGATGAATAATCAAACTTATGATTGAAAATCCCCGAATATGCTGATGAAAAAAGACTGAACTTTCTTTTTTTCAGGTTGAGACTCAGCCCACCGTACGCTCTCTCCCTGAACCCGCCGCTCAGGGAAGCTGTACCTCTGAAGCCCGACTTATCTGTCTTTCTGAGAACGATGTTAACTATACCGGAAATCCCCTCAGCTTCATACTTTGCGGAAGGATTCGTTATTAATTCTATTCTCTCAACAGTTTCAGATGGTATTTGCCTGAGATTCAAGTTTTTCGCAGGTTTATCGTTTATAAATATCTTAACATTCCTGTTTCCTCTCAGAAGAATATTGTCATTGTTATCAACTTCAACCAGAGGAACTGTTTTCAGAACATCAAGAACAGTACCTGCTTTTGAAACCATGCTTTCAGATACATTAAATATTTTCTTCTCCCCTGAAAACTGAATCAAGCCTTTGTTCTCTTCAACGGTAATTTCATCAGTTGAATATGCTTTAAAAATATATATCGTGTCATTAAGTGTAAGTTCGGTGTCTTCATTTAATTTAATACTGTCCCTTAGGAATTTAACGTATCCCGGAGAGGAGACTTCTATTTTGTAAATACCACCGGAAAGATTTGTAAAGCTGAATTTACCTGAAAGTCCGCATATTGTACTGTCAATCAGTTTATCTTCACTTAAGAGCCAGACTGTAGCCTTAAGCGGAAAGTAGCCAGAGCCGTCATATACAATTCCGCTGATTTTACCTTGTGCATAATACTCAGTTGTGCTGAAAAGAAATACTGCAACAACTATCAAGGGAGAACTTAAACCTATATATAATTGTATAAGGCGGGCTGTCATTTAAAACTGATAATTACAAAAGCTGTTCAAGTTGTGCTTCGGAATCCACAAGCACTTCACGTTCTTTGCTTCCGTTATTAGGTCCAACTATATTAGCTGCTTCAAGTTCATCAACTATTCTGGCAGCTCTTGAGTAACCTATTTTAAGTTTCCTCTGAAGCAAGGAAACAGAACCTCGCTGATAACGGACTATAATTCTCGCAGCTTCTTCAAACAGTTCATCCCTTTCATCGGAAGCAGAATAAGCTCCCTTTTTCTTCTGATTAACAGACGGAATATGATATGGTTTGTAAAAACCTTTCTGAGAACCTATAAACTCTGCAATCTTCTCAACCTCTTCAGAAGAAATAAACGGACTTTGTATCCTGATCGGTTTACCTATTCCCGGAGGAAGATAAAGCATATCTCCCATACCAAGCAGCTGTTCTGCTCCGTTCATATCAAGTATAGTTCTTGAATCAACTTTCGAGTTAACAAGATATGCTATCCTTGACGGAAAGTTTGCTTTTATAACACCGGTAATTACATCAACTGAAGGTCTCTGAGTAGCAAGTATGAGGTGAATCCCGACCGCACGGGCAAGCTGTGCAAGCCTGGCTATCGGCTCTTCAACTTCCCTTGAGGCAGTAATCATAAGGTCTGCAAGTTCATCAATTATTACAACTATATACGGCATCCTGCTGTGTCTGATCTCCCCATCATTTTTAACTTTTCCCTCAGAGACTTTTTTGTTATAATCATATATGTTCCTGACAGCGGCATTAGCAAGTCTTTCATAACGTTTCTCCATTTCAATCTCAAGTCCTTTAAGGGCAAGAACTGCATTCTGCGCGACTGTTATAATTTTTTCATTATAGTCTTTTGAGACGGCAAGATAGTGATTTCGGAGCTTGTCATATAGATTCAGTTCTATCTTTTTAGGATCAATAAGAACGAATTTAAGGTCTTCAGGTCTTAATTTATAAAGCAGGCTTGTGATGATCGTGTTTATTCCAACACTTTTACCTGAGCCGGTTGAACCAGCCACAAGCAGATGAGGCATTCGGGCAAGGTCATCCACATAAACCTCACCTGAAATTGTCTTGCCAAGTGCTATAGGGAGCTGCATTTTTGAATCAAGAAACTTTCTGGAAGCAAGCACGCCTCTTATCCTGACTGTAACAGACTTGTGATTTGGTATTTCAACTCCAACTGTGCCTTTGCCCGGCATAGGTATAATCATCCTGATACCCCTCGCCTTCATTGCAAGGGCTATATCGTCTTCAAGACTCTCTATTCTGCTAAGCTTTATGTTTTCCTCCGGAACTATTTCATACAGTGTTACAACAGGACCCGGTGTGGCTATCACTTTCTGTATTTTCACCCCGAAGTTAAGCAACTTAGCCTGAAGAAGTTTACTGTTCTCGTTAAGTTCTTCATCAGAAATAAGTTCAAGTTCCTCTTTCAGCGGCTCATCAAGAAGTTCGAGATGAGGCATTCTGAAATCTTCAAGGTATTCATATTCATTAAACTCACCTTCTGCTGTTTCCTCTGAAGTTGACTCATCCTCTATTATCCGGTTAGTTACAATTTCTTCTTCATCACTGATTTCATTTCCAGATACAGGCTCAGTAGTTTCACTGACCACTGAAGATACTTTACCTGATGTCCCAAAAGCCGCATCTGAATCAGGCCTTATTATATGAGCCTCCTTGATTACTGGTTCAGGCTCTTCAGGTTTTCTTATTATTTCTTTCCTTTTCTCCTTCCTTGAAGTTATGTATTTCTCATCCGCACGCTTCTGCCTTAACTCTTCTGCTGATGTTTTCAGTCTTTCTTTTAAAGATTCAAACCATACTTTTAACCTCGCTAAAGATTTCACAATATCTCTGTCTATCAAAACATATATAAAAGTTAATATCAGCAGCGTCAGCAAAACATAAGTAGCAAAAGAACCAAGAATTACAGAAAGGACTGTTGCAAAATATTCTCCGCTTATACCTCCAACCACCTGTGAAATAATTTCCTCTCCGAGACTTATCCTCAATTTTGAAACAAAAGTTGCTGAAAGTATCATAAGTGCAAGCATGTAGGATACAGGTGCAATTAAATCAGAAACATTTTTCTTCCTTATTAGCTGTAACCCCGTAAGAATGAAAATCAGAGGTAAGGTGAGACTGAAATATCCGAATGTTTTTTCAACAAGGAATCCGCTTATCTTAACTCCTGCAAGACCAAGAAGGTTTTCTGTATGAATTGCCTGAGTTTTGGTTTCACTTATGAAAATTTCCCGCCAGGAAGTACTTTCGTAGATAGACTGGTCAGCTGAAGAATATGTGATTATACTAAGTGAAAGCAGAATCCCTGAAAGTATCAGGAAGAAACCTAAAATCTGCTTTTTTACAGACAGAGGTAATCCGTCTTCAAATTTTCTTTTTTTATCAGATGAAAAAGATGTTCTTTTCTTTTTCATTTTATTCAGAGCCGGTTCTCTTTCCCTGTGATATTTTCTTTAAGGTAAGTTTAGGATCTGATGCAAAAGCCTCAGTTGTTTTGATTATACCGTTTCTCATAACCGGAAGAATATTGCATGCATCCACTTTCGCACATTCTTCAAGATCGTCTGAGAATCCGATTGAAACAAGATATTTACCATGTTCGGAAATATGCAACATCTTTTTCAGGTCTTTGCGGTAAACAGTATATAATTTTTCAGCACCTGTTGCTGAGTCTGAAACACTATACGAATTAGGATTTCCGGATCTGACAAGATAAACAAGCATTCCTCCACAAACTGTATCTTCAAGAGAAAACCTTCCTTCTCTTCCTGCACAGCAGATTATAAAGTCTTGATTTAATTCTTTTAAGAACTGAGCTACTCTGGAAATATTAGTAAATGAAGCTATGACACAGTTACGTGAAAACTTAGCTTTTAAAATCGCCACAGTTCCGTTAGTAGAGTTAAAAACAAGAATTTTGTTTTTCACGTTTTCTTCTTTATACTCTTTTACAGAGTTTCCTAGATTAAAACCTTCTATAATTTTCCCGTTTCTCTCTCCGCATAGTAAAGCCTGCCCTTCAGAGTTTCTTCCTATAAGACCGGCTGCTGCGATGCTTTCAGTAGGTATTATTTCCTTGGCTCCGTTAGCAAGACCCGTTATCATAGTTGTTGATGTTCTCAGAACATCTATTATTATAACGTTTTTATCTTTCAGTTCAAGCTCTGAATCTATGCTTGTATGGGAAAAATACAGATCTATGTTAATTTTTCCTTTCTGTCCTGAGTTTCTTCCTATTATCTCCATATTTTATTAATCAAGTCTTTTTATAAAATGGTAATTTAACAGTTTTAGCTGTTATATAGTTATTCCTGATCTTTATTTGCAATTCAATATCAGGGCTGGAATATTCAACCGGAACATATCCAAGTGCTATGTTTCTATCCAGAACAGGTGAATATCCGCCGCTTGTTACATTACCTGAAGTTTCTCCTTTAATACATATTTCATATCCTTTTCTGGCTGGAATCCTTCCGTTTACAGATAATCCGGTTAGCCTCCTGCTGTTTCCTGAATTTAATTCCGAAATAATTTTTTCCCTGCCGTTGAATTCCCCTTTATCCGGTTTTGTTATCCAGCCAAGTCCGGCTTCTATGGTATTTGTAGTGCTGTCAATGTCATTTCCGTATAGACAATAACCTGCCTCAAGCCTGAGAGTATCCCTTGCCCCGAGACCTGCCGGCTTCACATTGAATTCCTCTCCTGCTTTGAAAATCTCATTCCAGATTTTCTCGGAAACTTCAGTTGAAGATGAAAAATATATTTCAAAGCCCATTTTTTCTCCGGTGTATCCCGTTCTGGATATCACTGCCTTTTCTCCTGCTACCGAACCTTCAGCAAAAGTATAATACTTCATTGAGGATAGGTCAGTATCAGTGAGTTTCTGAAGTAATGGCAGAGAATTATCTCCCTGAACTGCAAGAAGCGAGAACTCATCACTTTTATTTTCTATTTCCACTTCGAAACCTGTTACATTTTCAGATAACCAGCTGAAATCCTTTTCTATGTTTGATGCATTAACAACAAGCATGTAATAATCATCAAATCTGTAAACAAGCAGATCATCAACTATCCCGCCGTCATAATAACACATTGCTGAATACTGAACTTTTCCCGGATAAAGCTTGGAAGCGTCATTAGTTGTGCATTTCTGAATAAATGCAAGAGCATCAGGTCCTTTCACAAAGAACTCACCCATGTGAGAAACATCAAATACTCCAACTGAATTTCTCACAGCCATATGTTCGGAAATAATTCCCTCATATTGAACTGGCATTTCATATCCGGCAAAGTCCATCATTTTAGCACCCAGTGATTTATGTATGTTATAAAAAGCTGTTCGCTTCATTAGACTAAATTCATTGATTTTTCTTCCAGTCGCTTATGAATTTCTCAAGACCTATATCAGTGAGAGGATGATTTACAAGCTGCTGGATAACCTTGAAAGGCATAGTACATATATCAGCGCCTAAAAGACATGACTCAACAAAATGCATAGGATGTCTTATAGAAGCAACAAGTATCTCTGTAGAGTACCCATAATTACTGTAGATCTGAACTATCTGTTCAATAAGCATCATTCCGGGCTGGGAAATATCATCAAGCCTTCCGATGAAAGGACTTATTATGGTCGCACCGGCTTTTGCTGCAAGCACAGCCTGAGAAGGTGAAAAGCAAAGAGTTACATTAGTCTTGATGCCCTCATCTGAGAAAGTCCTTACCGCTTTAAGGCCTTCTCTGATTAAAGGAACTTTTACTACAATATTCGGCGCTATTTGCGAAAGCTCCCTGCCTTCTTTTATTATCCCCTCATAATCTGTGGCTATAACCTCTGCGCTCACCGACCCGGGAACAATTTTACATATCTCCTCATAGGTTTTTCTGATGTCTTTATGCCCTTCCTTTGCCATCAGAGAAGGATTTGTCGTAACTCCGTCAAGTATTCCGTATGAGGCTGCTTCTCTTATTTCATTGAGATTAGCTGTGTCTATAAAGATTTTCATAAAGTTTGTTAATTTTTTACATTAATATACAAATATAGTTATAATTCAATCCCTTATCAATTTAATGATGATTTCCGAAAATTATGTTTGCAATCCAGATCATCATAAGAAAAAACAGAATTATTAGCCATGCTTTTTTCTCTATTAAAATTTTCCTTTTGTTTAAAGCTAGTGAGAATAACAGAACATAAATGACAGAAGAAACAGTAAAGAAAAGAATGAAAAGCGGGTTACGGTATGTACTTCCTTTTATGTCTCCGTCAGTAAGGCATGAGAAAGCCCTGCCCATACCACAGGTGAGACAAGGTATTCCGGTAAATGTAAGCAGGGGACATCCGTTAGGACTATCTATATCCATAAGAGAGTTGATAATGAACTTCAATGGATTGAAATAAAGGTTCATCAAAGCAAAGGCTAAGATACCTATCAGTACAAACAATATTTTATTTCTCTCTTCAGAACCTATACTGACTGTTCTGAAATATCCCTCAACTTTCAATTGGTTATTTGTTTCGGTTGAAGAAAGAAGCAACCAGTAGTCCTCCTATTGCACCGAAAAGAGTATGGGAAATCACCCTGATAAAAAGTTCAACTCCAAGCATCATGAAACTAAATCCCTTTTGCTGATATTCTTCATAAACCTGTTTTAACAGTTTTTCTGACTCCGGAGGTATTTCAATACCGTATTCTTCAGTAAATTTATAAACCATCTCAACAGGATTTGAATTTGTAAACATAATTAAAAGTGTTGACACTATAACATAAATAACCGCAGAAATTATCCCCCCTAAAATTCCTATCATAACTCCGTCTCCGTTATTAAGCGGATATCCGGTAGCTTTGCATTGTCTTGCATAGTATAACGTTCCGGATGCGCCGCCTATGATAATCCCTGCACAGCAAATGAGATTTATAAGATTCAAAAAGGGTATAAGTGAAAGAATTAACATCACAAACGATGACAATAAAACTGCATTAAGTTTATTTGGTGTGATCATGTTTTTTTATTCTGTTTAAGTCTGGTCTGTTAAAAAACTCATAAAATATTCTCACAGTTCCTGGTATGATGTAAAATGGCAGTAATAAACCGACTATTCCTCCGGTAATCTCTCTTGATATGAAAGTATTTTTGTAAATACCTGCTATATCACCGGCAGCATCTATAAACATAAGTCCTGCAGACATAACCAGTATCCAGATTGAAGGAAGATTAATATTATTTAATTTTTTAAAAAGCGGATAGAAAATTGTTCCTATAAAAAATCCGAAGTAAATTGCAGTACACCTTGAACAAACTCCGAACTGGTTACCTTTAATCACAAATGAACGTTCTTTAATCTGATGACATGACTTTTCATAAAAAATATAAAAAAAATCAGACACTTCCTTTTTAAAGCCTGACTCATTAGCAAAAATTGGTGCTGCTACTATACCAAAACACCATATTAAAGAGATCAAGGCAATGATAAGGTATATTACTAAAGGGTATCTTTCTCGTTTCAAAGCTTAAACAAAAAAAGTCCCGTATATTTCAACGGGACTGTTTGTTATGAAATATAAAATTTTATTATTCTCCCTTACGTCTGAACTTCTCATCATCAAGAGTAAACATAATTGATATCCTGTGAGTATTTCCAAGCTGATCTGTGCCGTCAAACTTTGCAAAGGAATAGTCGAGATTAAGCTTTGGGAGTTTTATGCCCGCACCGAAAGTAAGTTGCTTTACATCATTATAACCAACTCTGATTGCAAACAGATCTTTAAATCCATATTCCAGACCCGCATGCATATCAAAACTCACCGGACCGAGATTTGCCATAGATGCAAATCTCCTGTTTTCAAATCTCACGTCGAAATCCATTGAGGGAGTTATCCTGCTCGTTTTCAGGAAAGGGATGTCATAAGAACTTCCAAGTTTCGCTGTCGGAGTTATAAGCTCTTTTCTTCCGGTATTCCAGGCAAGCAGAGTAGTGGTTATATCCTGTAGGTTTGCCCCGACTCTGAACCTTGGAGTTACGTTATATATAGCACCAACATCAAACCCTATTCCCCATGCCGAACCGTCATCAATGCTTCTGGAAATTATTTTAAGGTTAACTCCGTAGGAAAGGTTTTTGTTGTGCATCTTTGAATACGTTGCTATGAAAGCCCAGTCTGCAGCATTAAAGAAAGTAATTTTACTGTAATCAAGTCTGTCCCCGTTATCAAAGTAGCCATTATTATTTAAGTCTATCAGAGCATTTTTCGTATTAGGTATATCATCAACTCCAAGCCTTATCACACTGAGCCCTAAAGAAGCATTTATTCCCCAAGGGATAGCCACTGCACCGTAATCATAGTTTACAAGATTACCGAATCTCTCATCATGCATCAGGGAAAACTGAGGATAATTGATCCTTGCAAGAGCGCCGGGATTCCAGTAACCAGCCGTAACATCTGAAACAAGAGAAACGTAAGCTCCGCCCATACCCAATGGCCTTCCGCCAACTCCGATTGCTAAAAATTCTCCGGCATATTTGTTTCCGGATCCCTGGGCAAATAAAGTGGAAACTAAAGTTACTAAAATAAGTAAACTTCCTCTCATGGAAACATAAAGATTTATTATTCTCATTTTTGCTTTTGGGTTTCTAAAATGTTAAAAAATGGAAGAAGTTTACTATAATCCTTAATTTTTTTTACAAATAACGTTTTTTATTTTACTAAGTCAAGGAATTTTTTAGAGTATTTGTAACCTTAATTGTTTAGTGTATCAGTTCCTCTGACTGAAAATATGCCTTTAAATTACAATCTGAAAATTTAAAATTAAAACAATTAAAACATAAATCCCATGAGAGCATTGACAGCATTTTTATCTGTAGTTTTCTTCATTCACATCTTTTCATTCAGTTGCGGAAACAAGGAAGATAAAGTCACAGAAGATACAAAACAGCAATCAACTACCCAGACAGAAAAAAAAGATGTGCCGCTTAAAACTGTGGAGTTCCACACCAGCGGAATGACATGCACAGGTTGTGAAAACACAATAAAATCCAAAGTAAAAAAAGTTGATGGAGTAAAAGATGTTAAAGCTGACTATAAGACCGGAATTGTAAGAACAGAATTTGACCCCTCCAGGACAAATCCCGAAGCAATAAAAGAAGCAATTATATCCTCAGGTTACAAGGTGGAACATAGTCACTGATTTAAGTTTCAGGAAATTCCCCGCTTAGAATGAAAGACTCGAAATTAACAGAACTATTAAGAGCTTTCTCCAGACAGGAAATAACAGAATTTGAAAAATTTCTCAAATCACCCTTTTTCAATAACAGCAAAATTATTTCAGACTTTTTCAGATTAATTACAAAATACTATCCGGCTTTTGATAATGAATATTTAACTCACGAAAATATACATAAAACACTATATCCCGGGGAAAAATTTGATAAAAGGAAAATATTTTCTCTTCTTTCAAGAACATCTGCACTGGCAGAAGATTTCCTGATTTATAAAAGGTTCGGTCAGATGGATGTTTCAAGAAAAAATATGCTTATGAAGGAATTTGCAGAGAGAAACTTGGATAATTTTTTCACAGATGCACTGAAAAAGGCAGAAACTTCCATTAATGAGATGAAAGTAATCAATAATACATCTCTTTATCTCATTCACTCGTTTAAAAACACAAGAAGAGATTTCCTTGAATCGAAACAATCTTTAGGTAAAAGAGAAGAGTTTTTCAAAGAAATTGAATCTGAGTATGAAGCGTTCCTGAATTATTCATTGTATAAGATTTTAAAATACCTTAACGAGCTGCACACCCATACAAAAGTACTGAACCTTGAACATAAATTTAAAATGCAAAATGAAGTAATTAAATTTATAGAAGGAAATCCTCCTGTAAGATATCCGGTTATTATGATATACTATCATCTTGTAAAAATGCAAAAGAACGAATCTGATATCAGAAGTTATTATGAAGTATCAAAGCTGCTAAACTCTTCATATGACACAATTGATAAAGACGACCTCAAAGAAATATATGCTGTTATGTATAACTTTACCCTGTTGCATGCAATTAAAGACAATAAGGAAATGGCAGGGGAAAACTTCAGACTTGTAAAAGAAATGATCGCAAAGGGAATACATCCCCGTGACGGTAATTTCTTTGCTGAAAATTCATTCATTACAATATTCAGGACAGCTATGATTGAGAAAGATTACGAATGGGGTTATGATTTCCTGAATCAGTATATAGAAAGAATCCCGCCGGATAAAAGAGAAAATGTTTATACACTTTGTTCTGGCATCTATGCATATTATAAAGAAAAATATGAGGAAGCATTAGAGAAATTAGCTTCTGTTAAAGTAAGTGACTTTATATATGGTATAAGAGTAAAAAATTTCCAGATAAGAACTCTGTGGATGCTTGGAAGGTATGAAGATGTCTGGTATATGATCGACTCCTTCAGACATACTATTTCCTCTAATCCGAAAATTCCCCAGTATCAGAAAGTAAGGTTTATGAACTTCCTGAATTTTACACAAAGAGCTGCAAGGGCAATCCTTTCGGAAAAAAAAGACAGGATCAATTCTCTCATATGTGAGATAGAATCCCATCCAGTCGAAACTTTTGAAAATAAAACATGGCTGCTTGAAAATCTCAGGAAACTTATCTGACAGTTCCGCCTGAATCACATTACGTTTCCAAAAAGGATTTAACCCCTTAATTTTATCTTGACGTTTTTGTATAGATTAACTAACTTTGCTTAATTCCAAAACTAAATATTGAAAATGAGCACTGAAGTTAACACTGTTGAAAGTCTTGCACTAAAAGACTATAAATATGGCTTTGAAACAAAAATCGAAACTGAAACCGCTCCCAAAGGTCTTAACGAAGACATAATCCGTTTTATATCAGAAAAGAAAAATGAGCCTTCATGGATGACTGAATGGAGACTCAAGGCATACAGACACTGGACTACTCTGAAAGAAGAACCGAAGTGGGCAAACATTACTTATCCTGAAGTTGATTTTCAGGATATAATTTACTACGCCGCACCTAAAAAGAAACCTCAGCTCAATTCACTTGACGAAGTTGACCCGGAACTTCTGAGAACATTCGAGAAGCTCGGAATATCTCTTGAAGAACAGAAAAGACTTACAGGTGTTGCTGTTGATGCTGTGTTTGACAGTGTGTCCGTTGCCACAACGTTCAAGGAGGAACTTGCAAAGCTTGGAATAATTTTCTGTTCAATGACAGAAGCAATTCAGGAACATCCCGAACTTGTGAAAAAATATCTCGGCTCTGTTGTTCCTTACACGGATAATTTCTACGCTGCATTGAACTCAGCGGTATTCAGCGACGGTTCATTCTGTTACATTCCCAAAGGTGTTCGTTGCCCGATGGAACTTTCAACATATTTCCGTATAAACACAAGCGGCACAGGTCAGTTTGAAAGGACTTTGCTAATTAGTGATGAAGGCGGATATGTAAGTTACCTTGAAGGCTGCACAGCTCCGATGAGAGATGAAAATCAGCTTCACGCCGCAGTGGTTGAAATAGTTGCTCTTGACAATGCAACGGTGAAATATTCAACTGTTCAGAACTGGTTCCCCGGAGACAAGGAGGGCAGGGGAGGAATTTACAACTTCGTAACCAAACGCGGAATATGCAAAGGCGTGAATTCAAAAATCACCTGGACTCAGGTTGAAACAGGTTCGGCAATTACATGGAAATATCCGAGCTGCATTCTTCAGGGAGACAATTCAATCGGAGAATTTTATTCAGTTGCTGTTACAAATAATTTCCAGCAGGCAGATACGGGAACTAAGATGATTCACCTCGGAAAAAATACCCGAAGCACTATAGTTTCAAAAGGTATCTCGGCGGGAAGAAGCAATAATTCCTATCGCGGACTTGTTAAGGTGCATAAGAATGCAGCTAATGCACGGAACTTTACTCAATGTGATTCACTGCTTATCGGAGATAAATGCGGAGCACACACTTTTCCATATATTGAAGTCGGCAACTCAACTGCAAAGGTTGAACACGAAGCAACAACTTCAAAAATCGGAGAAGACCAGATGTTTTATCTCAGACAGAGAGGTATATCACTTGAAGATGCAGTTAACATGATTGTGAACGGATACTGCAAGGAAGTGTTCAGAACTCTGCCTATGGAATTTGCAGTTGAAGCTCAGAAACTTCTCAGCATTTCGCTTGAAGGAAGTGTGGGATAATTGCACAAAAGGTTCACGAGCTGTATATTTAATCTTACTCATTATATCTCACTTAAAATATTTTTTAATTCAGCATTGAATATCATGAAGAAATCAATACTGATTATTTTTCTTCTGACTTCTGATGTTTTATTTACTCAGTCATGGCAGGTTGTTTCGTCATCTCCGAGCGTAATGCTTACGGATATGTGTTTCCTTCCAGACGGTCAGAACGGATGGGCAGTGGGTTCCACCTCGGCGCAGAGTAATATCCTCAACGGATTGTATAAAACCACAAACGGCGGTGTGAACTGGACACAGATTCCGGTTTCAAATAC
>JAOADS010000001.1:0-22837 GCA_026417195.1 Ignavibacteria bacterium
AGTCTGAAGAACTACCTTCAGGAAAACTACAATATCATTTCAGAAAATTTAATTTTAAGCAACCAGGTCCAGAAAAAGAAGAAGGGGAAAACCGGAATCTTGAATTTACTTTCAGATTACTTTGAGAAATTTTACCTAAGAAATCCATCTCAGCTTGCGTCTTACGGATTAATGAAGGCAATGCTGAGAAAAGACAAAACATTAAGAGCTTCAATATTTCCTGTAATGATATTACCGGCTGCACTGGCTTTATTCGGACTCATAACAGATCAGTTACCCGATCCTTTTTATAAGGGTTACCTTCAGTCCAAACCGGTGTTTCACATATCAATTCTATTAAGCGTTATAGTTGTTCTCAATACGTCATTGCTGGGAGTAAGGACATCAAATAATCCAGAGGCATCATGGATTTATGGAGCATTCCCTATGAGAGAGATAGCAGACTTTATTTCCGGCATAAGAAAATTCTTTTCATTGAATTTCGTGCTTCCTGTTACACTGTCAGTTCTCATAATAACCTTATTCAGTATAGAGTTCTGGCACGCTGCAATTAATTTCTTCTTCATTCTTTCTTCGGCAATATTATATAATTCAGTTTTCTTCTCTTTTTCGAGGCAACTTCCCTTTACTGAGGAAAATTCAACCATAAATTCAATGAAGAGATTCGCTTCTCTGGTGAATCCTTTTATCTTCGGCATATTCATGGTAATAGTTCAATCTCTGGTCTATCATAATCTGCTGATAACTGTAATTACTATAATAATTATGCTGATCGCAACATACTTGATCAACATCTCTGCCAGACACTTTCTCCGAAAAGCATCTTTCAATCTGTCAGCTCATCTGAAATGAATATAATCAGAAACTGATTATTTATGCCTGAACACTCTCAAATGCGGCTTTATACCGGAACATTTATTATAGCTCTTTCAACATTGGTCTATGAAATTCTTCTCACAAGAATATTCAGTGTAACCATGGGTTACCACTTCGCATTTGTTGCTGTTTCAGTGGGAATGTTCGGTATGACTGTAGGTGCAATTATAGTTTACCTCAGAGCTGATCTGTTTCCTCAGGAAAATATCACTGCCTCTCTCAGTAAAATGACACTTTACTTCAGTATTACTACCTGGCTAAGTTTCCTGATACACATTTCAATTCCCTTTGTTAAGGAAATCAGTTTAAAAGGTTTTATAATTACCTCTGTCACCTATTCCACAATAAGCATACCCTTTATATTCAGCGGAATTTGTATTACTCTGATTCTCAGCAGGTTTCCGGAAATAGTAAATAAGCTTTACGCAGCAGATCTCATAGGTGCGGGGCTCGGATGTCTTTTTGTAATAGTTTTGCTTGACTATGCCGGTGCTCCCGTATCAGTATTTTTTGTATCTTTATTAATCATTATTTCTTCAATAGTGTTTTCTCATAAATCCGGAAGGATATTCAGAAAATTTCTTGCAGCTTACGCTATAGTTTTAACAATTTTTACAGTAACTTTTCTAATAACTTTTTTAAACAATGAACCTCTGATAAGAATATCATGGATAAGGGGCGAATATTCACCCAAACCTCTCTGGGAGAAGTGGAATTCTTTTTCACGCGTAAGCATAGACGGAGACTCAACGAGATACGAAGTTCCCTTCGGCTGGGGATTAAGCAATACATATGACAGAGAGCGTAAAGTAAAACAACTTATGATGAACGTTGATGCGCATTCAACTACGGTTCTGACTTACTTTACAGGTGACACATCTCAGCTTGTTCATCTTAAATATGACGTTGCAAATGTGGTAAACTATTTAAGGAAAGATGCATCTGTTCTGGTAATAGGAAGTGGTGCAGGAAGGGATATTCTTTCATCCATCGTATTCGGTCAGAAATCAACGCTGGGAATTGAGATTAACAGGGACATGATAAAGGCAGTGAATGAAGACTTCGGAAGCTTTACAGGTTATCTTGACAGGTATCCCAATGTAAGTTTCGTAGGAGATGAAGCAAGAAGTTACCTTTACGGTCTTAAAGCAAAGTTTGATATAATACAGATATCGGTTATAGATGACTGGAAAGCAACTGCATCAGGAACATTCGTGCTTATGGAAAATGCTTTATACACAAAGGAAACCTGGGATCTTCTGCTTGAAAAACTTAAATCAGACGGAATCCTTACAGTAACCCGTTCATACACAAAAAAACCGGTTGAACATTACAGACTAGTAAATCTAGCATGTGACGCATTAAGTTCACACGGTATTACAGACTTCAGAAAACATATAGTCCATATCAGATGTTTACAGAAAGAACGTTATGCCGAAGGGCTTGGAACGGGAACATTGCTTGTCAGCATGTCTCCGTTCAAAAAAGAGGAACTCAGGATAATTGACAGTGTATGCAGTATATTTCAGTTCGATAAGATCTTAACACCATATGAATGTGCTGATACAAATTTTGCTATGGTCTCATCAGATCAGAAAATCAGGGATAATTTCAACAACAACTTTCCTCTGAATATCAAATCACCTACTGATGACAGACCTTTTTTCTTCCACCTTATGAAATTCACTGACATTTTCAGTATTTCATTCTGGAAGGAATGGGACATAGCGTATAATGCCAGAGCAGTTTTTACAATACTCGCACTCCTGGTTATAATGATATTACTTACAGCAGCTTCTGTCATCATACCACTTAAAATTTCATCAAAGAAAATCTCTTTAACCGGCTGTTCTTTATATTTTATTTACTTTGCCTCCATAGGACTGGGTTTTATGATAATAGAAATTTCACAGATTCAGAGGTTAAATATATTTCTTGGCCATCCCAGCCTTAGTCTTTCATGTGCTTTGTTTACTATATTAATCTCCTCCGGCGCAGGTAGTTATTTCTCACGATCCCTTGTATCTTTATCAGGAAGACTTACTGTTTTTTTGTTCCTTTTAATCTCACTGACTCTTACGGGTCTTTTAACTCCGCTCGTCACAGATTATTTCAGAATGTCTGAAACTTACATCAGGGCTATTGCTTCATCAGTGATTTTATTCCCTGCTGCCTTTTTCATGGGTACGGCTTTCCCAACTGCCATGCGTCTTGTTACATCAGTCAGACCTGAAATAGCTCCGTGGCTCTGGGGAATAAACGGAGTTGCTGGAGTTCTTGCTACTGTGATTACAGTTATGGTATCCATGAGTCTCGGAATTTCCTTTTCTTACTGGACCGGTGTATTTTTCTACGTGATCGCTTCTTTGAGTTTCTTCATAGCACAAAAAAAGGCGGTTGAAAACCGCCTCTGATAAAACCTTGAAAGAATACTATTTTTTCTTTTCAGTTATAAAGTCCTTTTTCTTCTTCATAATCTGACCAGCCATTCCGTCAAAAAACCTGAAGAGTTGATTTACTCCGCTCACCTGACATATAAATGAATTCGGAGATGAACCTTTTTCATGATACAGGTTAATAACGGTCTGCCCTGCGGGAGAATAAATAGTTAATGTATAGGTCGGAACGGGAAATTCAGTCATAACAGTATCCTTGAAATCCTCAGCGTTTAAATTAGAGAATGTATTTAAGTATCCATCCATAAGGGAAGTGGCTACTGAGTCTCCGTCAATTCTCCATACACCCAGTGAATCCTTGATAGCAGAAAAGTTAACATTATTTGAATCAGTGGATTTGAAATCAACTCTTGAAACAGTGATTGGAACTATCGAAACCACGTGTTTATTCCTGAAATCTTTTAACTGCTTATTGAAATTAAATGGTGATATGTTAGAAGCAAGCAGTACCCTGTTTTCTTCAGGTCTTTTTACATATGCATTCTGAAAACCTTGTGCCTTGCCAAGTATAAATGTCCCAAGCAGCTTACCTTCCTGATAAGTTGAAACCTGTGTATTATTTGCAGAGTCAATAAAATTACTGAACTTGGAAGGGTTTTCAGACGCTACACTTTCTATTATGAAATTCTTTAAATCTTTAAGCATCGGATAAACTGCATTCGTATCAGCTGGATAGTCAATAGGTTTACTGATCTTCCATTTATCTCCCTGCTTCTCAAGTACAATTGTTTCGTTGTTTTTCACAATTTCAATTTTATCTATTTTCGATGAGTCTGCTACAAATAACTTTGCATCTATTTTTTCAGTTGAAACTCTTTCACCCGTCCTGAAAAAAAGAAAATAAACAGCAATCAGAACGGCGAATACTGCAAGTAATATTTTAATCTGTTTACTCATTTATGGTTTAGGAATTTTATTCTCTGGATAATTTCTTTTTTCTCCATCTGAAAACTCCGTAAAGAAGGACTATAAGAGGTGGACCTACAAGCATTCCGTATTTCAGCATAGATTTAGTACTGTCTGCAAGCGGATTCAGAGGTTTGGGATTCGCATCCTTTATTCTTATCAGCGAAAGTCCCATATCATCTGATACATAATCAATTAAACTTGAAAAGAATAAAAGGTTTTCATCAGGTCCCTTAAAGTCATCCTGCGGAAAATCGGCATTACCGATTAGAATTAACTTCGTCTCAGGGCTTGATTCTTTTATTGTGGTAGGCGCAGGAGAAGATCCTTCAGCAGTGTCTGCCGGAATCTCTTTCCCTTTGTAGAAACTCTGGAAAACGCCTTCATATATTGCACCAACTGTTAGTTCCGAGAACTTAAATAACGAATCCGGCAACATTCTCCCAGTAGTCTGAACAATTGCAAACTGTTCACTCTTTCCGGTCTTCGGTGAAGTCTTCAGAAGAGGGGTAACCCTTACACCTTTATTCTGTGCCTGGTTAATATCAAGGCTACTTGTAAATCCGAGAAATACCTGTCCGAAACCTGCAAAAGAGGGTATCTCCTTGTTAATGTTTATTATCCTCGGATAATATGGGAACGGCATCTGAGTTACCATCTGAAAACCAGCCATCTGAACCGGAACACTGACAAGAGCACACTCTTTATCCATTAAAATATCGTCATCTATATACATACCGTAATTCTGCAGCATATCCTCAAGACCTGTAGTTACTGCCTGAGCAAGCTGGAACTGCTGCTGAGCTGAAACGTTAATCCTGCTTAAAAGAAATATAACTCTGCCTCCGTTCATTATGTACTGATCAATGGCAAATTTCAGATTCTCCGGCACAGTCATAGGTGGCTGTTGCTGCATTCCCATCATCTGATTCTGCTGTGATTTGGGAGAAAAGACAATTAAAGTTTTTATGTCCTGAGGTATGGGATTATTCTTGCTTGCATCAACATTAGTAACGTTATAAAACTTTGAAAGATACTGATTAACCTTTGATATTTTATCCATACCGGGCATCCCTCCTCCGGTCATTATACCTATTTTTTTCAGCTCCTTTTCAGCTATCCGTTTAATGGTACCTGTAATTTCATATTCAAGGTTCTCTGTATTACCGATAAATGGTATGGTTTCCTGCTTGCCTTCGTAGAGGAATACAACTCCCATATAGGCTTTCATTGCAGCAGCCCTGTCACTTTCAAAGGTCTGTACCTGTACCGGTTGTATTCCGTATTTCTGGGCATCTTTTTCAAGCTGTTCTTCATCTGAAGGACTTATTATTTCATAGGAAATTTTTCCATTTGAAGCGTTACGGTAATCATCCAACAGCTCCTGAAGATATCTTCTGTTGTTATTGTAAGGAGCTGGGAGATTGTCAGTGAAATATGCTTTAATAACCAGCTTGTCATCAAGATTGCCCACTATTGACTTACTTGCATCTGAAAGAGTATAGATTTTATTTGGCGTAAGATCCCATCTGAAGAAAACGTTTAAAGCTATAATGTTAATCAACACGAGGATTCCTGCTACAAGTAGCACCCTTATTAAAGCCTGCTGACGGCGTGATTCAACCTTCTTCATTCTTGAAGAAAGTCTTTCGTCTATTACGGTATTTGAAGACTGTTCAGGAATTTCTTTTGTTATATCTGATTCTGCTGACATAATATTTCCTTATAGATTATTAATTACCATTTCCTGCTTTCAAGGGAAACCTTTGTTAAAAACAAAGTAAAAATTATCATGGAGAAATAGTATATCAGAACCCTGCTGTCAATTACTCCTCTTGATATGTTATTTAAGTGATAATCAGTGGTAAGGTATTCAAATACTGAAACAAGAGAAGGAGGGAAAATTATAAGTAATTTCCCCATAAGGAAAAAGAACAAACATATGAGCACTGATACTATAAAAGCTATTATCTGATTCTCTGTTAGAGAAGATATAAATACACCAATGCCTATGAAGAAAGCACTCATTAATATAAATCCAAGTAAACTGGTAAGAAAAGGAGCAAAAGCTATGGGTCCGATAAAGGAAATTATTATGAAATAAAGCACCGTAGGAAAGAGAGTTATCACAACGAGCGTGAGAGCAGAGAAGTATTTACCAAAAATCAGCTCAAGGTCAGAAACCGGTTTCGTTAATAATAGCTCAAGTGTGCCCTGCTTTTTCTCCTCTGAGAAACTCCTCATTGTAATTGCTGGTATGAAAACCACAAAAAGCATCAGCTGAATGAAGAAATTTCCGAAGAAATCCCTCAGAGAAGCAATACCAATCTGAAAGAAACTCATTGTAAAGAGAAAACCTGATATAATCATAAAAACTATCATAACTATATAGGCTATTGCTGAATTGAAATAAGACTTTACTTCCTTAAAGTAAATTGTCTTAACGTTTTGAAAGTTTATATTCATTATTTTGTCAACTCCCTGAATATGTCTTCTAAAGATGATTGTTTCGCCTGCATTGAAAGAAGAGTTGCACCTTTACTGATAACACAGCCCGAGACAGCTTCCCTTAAATCAACACCCTTCTGTCCGTATATATTGAAAATAAAAGATTCACCTGTATCACGAACAAACTCCACTTTGTTTACATTCCTGAGTTCTTTTAAAGAAGTTGCCAGACTGTTCCTGTCGCAGTTATTTTTCACTTCAAGTGTTACGATACTTTCTCCTTTGGATTTAGCCTGTAACTCCTCTGTTGTTCCGTCAGCTACTATTTTACCTTTATTGATAATTATAACCCTGTTACACGTTGCCTGTACTTCTGAAAGAATATGTGTGGAGAGAATTACAGTTTTCTCACGTCCAAGTTTCTTTATAAGGTTCCTGATTTCTATTATCTGATTAGGATCAAGTCCGGAAGTAGGCTCATCCAGAATCAGAACATCCGGATTATTTATCATAGCCTGTGCAAGCCCTACTCTCTGCTTATAACCTTTTGACAACGTACCGATATCTTTCTTCCTCATAGGTTCAAGCCCGCAGACTCTTATCATTTCATCCCTTTTCGTCTTTATCTGAGATTTGGGTATTCCGTCGAGTGCAGCAACATAGTCAAGGTAATCTGTAACCGTCATATCGTAATAAAGCGGATTCAGCTCCGGCAGATATCCTAATCTTTTTCTCACTTCAAGAGAATTTTCCTCGACGTCAATTCCGTCAACTTCAACTTTCCCGGAGGTAGGAGGAAGATATGTGGTTATTATCTTCATAGTAGTAGTCTTACCGGCTCCGTTAGGACCTAAAAATCCCAGAATTTCTCCTTTTTTCACTTCAAAAGATATATCATCAACAGCCAGATAATCTCCGTAATATTTGGTTAAATTGCTTACTTTGATCGACATAGATAGCTGAATTTAAACTTATGGAATTGAAAATTTTGAACTACAATTATAAAAATTTTAAATTTTTCAGAAAAGGGAAAAATGTAACAGGTATCTATCTGAAGAAAGGAAATGATCTTGCAGTGCGTTTTACAAACTCTGTTTATAACTTATTCTTAAAATCTTGTAAACTATCAAACCAGTATCTCCTGTATTCATTCGGCACACTTGCTATACCTCTTTTAGCCTTTAGCATAAGTTTTATATTAGCCAACTTAAATAATAATCCAGTTTCTTCCCTAATGTACCGTTTGCCGCAACTTGTTCCGGAAAATAGAACAGGTTGATAGTGTTTTGTTAGTTTAAGTCATCTGATCACTTAAGCCATCCCTGAGTTTTATACCATGCTATCGTCTCTGAAATTCCCTCTTCCAGAGAAACTGTCTGTCTGTAGCCTAAGTGATTCTTAGCCTTTTCAACTGAACATATCCAGTAAGACTGTGTAATTTCTCTTGCTTTTTCCCTGTTAAGAATCACCGGCTTGGGAGAGAAAAAACCAAATACTTCTGAGAAAAAAGCTGTGGTCTTAACTGCAAAGTGAGGTATAACAATCTTGAATGTTTTTTTCCCGAGAACTTTTTTTGTGATTTCACCCACTTCATTCCAATTATAAAACCTTTCAGATGATATAAAATATATCTCTGAAACAGAGACATCAGATTCCCCGGCTGAAATAAATCCATTTACTAGATCCTTTACGTGTATTAAACTTAAAAGTTTATTATCGAAACCTATCATAGGCTGAACTCCCCTGTTCATAGATTTGAAGTATTCAAAAATTGCATAGTCTCTTGGTCCGTAAACTGCAGGAGGCCTGACTATAGTGCAGGGCAGTTTATCGAAATATGAAATCACAACCTTTTCAGCCTCAGCCTTTGAACGTCCGTATGTTGTAACAGGGAAATAATCACGGTTTTCATCAACCGGTTTTCCGTCAAATGAGGGACCAACTGCTGCCTGAGAACTGACGTGAATAAACTTCTTTAATTCTGGGTTAAATCTGTAACAGGCTTCAATCAGACTCTTTGTTGCATCAACGTTTCCTTTATAGAAATCCTCTTTCTTTTTTGCAAATGTTACGCCTCCCACGTGATAGACGTAATCAACTCCTGCAAGTGCATCTTCAAGAACTTTATAATCAAATAAATCACCGTAAACATATTCTATATTTTTGTGTTCAAGCCATTTCGTGTTGCTTGTTTTCCTGACAAGACACTTTACTTTATAATTTCTTTCAACAAGTTTATCAGCTAAATGAGAACCAATAAATCCAGTTGCACCTGTTATAAATACCTCTGACAATTGGAATTTCCTTGTTATAGATTGATGAATGAAGTAAATTTGTTTTTACAAACTTATTAAATAATATACTCATAGGAAACACAAATCAAAGGCAAAGGAGAAAACCAGTTGGCAGATCTGTTCCAGAAATGTTTTGACTTTACCAGGGCTGATGAAGTAAAAAAACAGGGACTTTATCCGTATTTCAGACCCATTGAGGAAAACGAAGGACCTGTTGTCATGATAGAAGGACGGAAAATGATTATGGCTGGCTCGAATAACTATCTCGGACTTACTGCACATCCGAAAGTCAAGGAAGCTGCAATAAAAGCTATTGAGAAATACGGCACTGGCTGCAGCGGTTCAAGATATCTGACGGGAACACTTGACTTACATATAGAACTTGAGAAAAGACTTGCAAAGTTTTTCGGGACAGAAGATGTTCTGCTTTTCTCAACAGGTTATCAGACAGCTCAGGGTATAATTCCCACATTAGTACAGAAAGGTGAATATGTAATTTCAGACAAAGACAATCACGCATGCATAGTTGCAGCTAATCTGATGGCAAAGGGTGCCTTTGCGGAATTCAAACGTTATAAGCATAATGACATGGACGACCTTGAAGCTGTCTTATCAAAAATTCCGCTGGACAAGGGAAAGTTAATAGTTACTGACGGTGTTTTCTCAACAACAGGTGAAATAGTTGATCTGCCGAGGCTGGTGGAACTTGCAGAAAAATACAATGCAAGACTGCTTGTGGATGACGCTCATGCTGTGGGCGTAATAGGCGAAGGAGGCAGAGGCACAGCCTCTCATTTCGATTTAACACATAAAGTGGATATGACCATGGGAACTTTCTCAAAAACATTTGCTTCACTTGGAGGTTTCGTAGCAGGACCTGAGAGAGTTCTCAATTACATAAAACACCATGCACCGGCTTTAATCTTCAGCGCATCACCTACTCCTGCCTCAGTTGCAGCAGCTATGGCAGCGCTAGACATACTTGAAGCTGAACCCTGGAGGGTTGAAAAGCTCATCAGTAATGCTGATTACATAAGAACCGGTCTTAAATCAATGGGATACACAGTAATTGACGGTATAACTGGAATTGTTCCGGTAATACTCGGAGTATTTGACAAGACTTTGATTTTCTGGAGAAGGCTTTTCGATGCCGGAGTTTTCACAAATGCATTTGTTCCTCCCGGTGTTCCGCCAAACCTCTCAATGCTACGCACTTCCTATATGGCAACACATGAAAAAGAACATTTAGACAGAATACTTGAGCTATTCCGGCAGATCGGAAAGGAACTTGAACTTATCAGCTGATATGAAAAAATTTCTTTTCTTCTCAGCCATACTGATATTAATACTCCAGTCATGCACAGATAAAATCAGGGAACTACAGCAGAAACCAGAAGATGAAAAACAGCAGGAAGAAAACTTAGCTGACACAATTCTCACGCCACAGGAGAAGTTTGCATTCATTATGATGACCGACTTCCTTAATGAATCCGAAGATGCTGATCTTGCATCATATCTTGAAGAAGAAATTTTCTCAATGGGAGAAAATTTCACCGGAGCTGCTGTAATCGAAATCACCCCCAGCACCTGGCTTCTCTCTCTTGAAAAAAATAACACAGTAAAAAACTACATCCTTCAGAAATATATAGACTTCAAAACACTTGAAAGCTACTTCACAATGAGTGAAACCACAATGAAGCCTACCGAAATTCTCTCAAAAAAGCCACTGCCCTGAAAAATTCATCATTAAAGCAGAAAAACAATTTAATGAAGCAAAAGTAGCTTGACAGAAATAGCGATATAGCCTATATTTGTAATGTAAATTTGTAGATTAACCTAAAAGTTTTAGTTTATTTTTTAATTTTAACTTAAAAATTTAGTCTTGCATCCGGACGATACAGACATTAGAATACTCTCTCTGATACAGAAAGACGGCAGGATCAAAAGTAACCGCATAGCAGAGCTTATTGGCTTATCCGTGCCATCTGTAACTGAAAGACTGAATAAACTGAAGGAGTCCGGAATTATAGAGCAGTATCTGGCGAAATTAAACCATAAACTTCTCGGTAAAGATATAACAGCATTTATATTTGTTATAAGCGAATCATCATCTCATTACAGGGAATTTGTAAATCTGGCTCTAACTCATCACGAAATCCTTGAATGTCATTCCATTACCGGAGAAGGTTCCCATATACTTAAAGTAAGAACTGAAAACACCTCCACACTGGAGAAACTGCTTGCTAAAATCCAGTCCTGGAAAGGTGTCCGTTCAACAAAGACGTCTGTTGTTCTCACAACTCATAAGGAAACATTTGAAATAAATCTTAAAAATATTAAAAAGGAGATAAACTAAATGGCTGTAAGTTCAGCAGAAATAACAAACGTATTCAGACTTATAAAAAAACATCAGGTGAAAATGATAGACCTGAGGTTTACCGATCTGCCCGGTCAGTGGCAGCATTTCAGCATACCTGCTGAAAACCTTGATGAAAAAATTTTCACCGAAGGACTTGGATTCGATGGTTCATCCATCAGAGGCTGGCAGTCTATAAATGAATCTGACATGCTGGTGATCCCGGATCCCTCTACTGCCAATATTGATCCCTTTATTAAGACAAAGAGCCTTTCTTTAATTTGTGATATATATGATCCACTGACCAAATCACCTTACAGCCGTGATCCGAGATATGTTGCTAAAAAAGCCGTTGAATATATGAAAAAGAATAAAATCGCAGATACGGCGTTCTTCGGACCGGAAGCTGAATTTTTTATTCTCGACCATGTTGCCTATAACATAAATGAATACTCAAGCTGGTATAAAATAGATTCACGTGAAGGTTTCTGGAACACCGGCTCGGAGCTTGAAACAAATCTCGGACACAAAATCAGACAAAAGGAAGGATACTTTCCCGTGCCTCCTGCAGATTCAACAAATGATATACGTAATGCTATGGTTCAGCATCTCATGAATGCGGGGATCGAAGTTGAAACACAGCATCACGAAGTGGCTACCGGAGGACAGGGAGAAATAGATTTCAGATACTGCCCGCTCCTGGAATGTGCAGATAAGCTGATGATGTTTAAATACATCGTTAAAAACACTGCTAGGGAATTCGGAAAAACTGCTACATTTATGCCTAAACCGATCTTCAACGATAACGGAAGCGGAATGCATACTCATCAGAGCCTGTGGAAAAACGGAAAGCCTCTCTTTGCGGGAAATGAATATGCTGGACTTAGTAAAACAGCTCTCTACTATATAGGCGGACTTCTCAAACATGCACCGGCACTTTTAGCTTTCACTAATCCTACAACAAATTCATATAAACGCCTTGTGCCAGGATATGAAGCACCTGTTAATCTTGCTTATTCAAAACGTAACAGAAGTGCTGCTGTGAGAATACCTATGTATTCAGATAATCCGAAATCGAAAAGACTTGAATTCCGTTGTCCAGACGGAACTGCAAATCCTTACCTTGCATTTTCAGCAATGCTTCTGGCTGGCTTGGACGGAATAGAAAACAAAATTGATCCGGGAGAACCGATGGAAATGGATATATATCATTTAAGTGAAAAAGAATTAAAGAAAATTCCTCAGGCACCGGACGATCTGGAAATCGCGTTAAGACATCTTGAACAGGATAATGACTTTCTTAAAAAAGGAGGAGTGTTTACAGATGATCTGATAGAGACATGGATAAGATATAAAATTGAGAACGAGGTGAAACCGATGAACCTACGTCCGCATCCGTATGAGTTTCATTTATATTATGAAGTATAGAATCAGACATAGTAAGAAAACCAAGGCATGTTTTCGATAACATGCCCTCAATTATTTAACCAGTAAAAAGATTTCACAAAATTTTTTTAACTTTTAATTTTTCAAGAAGCCAGTTCTTTTCTACCATAGGCGTCTTTTTTATATATACTTCCGCGTCACTTCTTTGTGTATCGCTTCCGGCTTTGATTAACTTAGAAAAAGCTGTGATGAAATTCTTATAATAAATCTTCTTGCTCTCAGCCAGAACCACATCATTTTTTATAAAATGTCTGAAAGCATCAAGTGAATTATCAATGTTAGTGTAATTCAGATCGTAATAAATTTTAAGCTCGAGAATCCTTATATCAACCTTTAGATTTGTTTCTTTGGGATGGACAATCCCGGAAAGAATTTCCAGTGATCTTTCAAAATCACCTTTAGCATATAACAATTCCGCTCTGCAAATATTAATTGTATTCTTATCATTTCCTTCCATTGATTTTGAATAATTCATTATAAAAGTTTCTGCCCAGTCAATTTCCTGTAATTCAACTGCTGAATGAACTATGTTAACAAACCTATCTGTTGAAATTTTCCCGTAAGTTGAAAAAGAAAGTACATCATTTTTTAAACCGAACTTCAGTATTTCAAATTTCTGTTTCGTATAAAACTTGTTATTTGTTTGTAAATGTTTTTTAGCACAATAGTTCAGCATAATTGACATTGAATTATATACATCAAATAACTGGAGTGACGCATGGCTTTTGTAAAGCAGATTTTTCAATTCCATAAACACCTCATCTTTATTTTCCTTCAGAAGTTTTACTCTTAGATAAGTAAGTTTCAGAATAAGGATATTCTGGAATTCAGGGTTATTCTCAATAAAAGAAATGGCTTCATCAAGAAAAAGCAGTTCAGGTTTATCGTTTATGAGTTCTGCCTGATTTAAAATATAGAAGTGATCTGCAAGCAGCTTAAGCAGAAAGAAGCAAATCAGGTTTTTCTGAACATCAATTGTTACTTTCGGAAATTTATTTTTCTTTGATAGGTAAAACCTCCTGCTGTAAAGGTATAATTCATAGAAATTAATTCTGTGGAGATTCAGGTAATCATACGGACTATCCAGTTCTGTCTCTTCTAACTTTCTGAATCTTTCTTTAAAAAAATCATCGGCTAGGGCTTCTGATCTGTTAACGGTTTCATCAAGTAAAGAGATAATCTTTCCTATTTTATTTCTGTCAAAGTTTTTCAGAATAAGAAATTCCTCCAGCAGTGTCTGAAGCCTTGAGAAAGTTACACGCATAAACGTATCATTGTAGGATATAGAACCGAAAACATTTCTGAATACAGTTCTCCTTTCAACCTTATCGTCCGGATAATCAGGATGGAATTTTCTCAGATACTCAAAAACCTTAATCACAGATTTATTAGTATTAAAAAACGGAGAAGCAAGAAACTTTTTAAAGTCACGCAATTCCTTATCATCCAGAATCTGCAACGTCTTTTTTAAAATTAATTTTTTCATGATTTCTTTACCGGTAACATTTGAAAAAAAATTTCAGAGGATTGAACACAGTAACTTTCATGTAATAATAATAAAAGTAAAATTCAAAAATAATAGTAAATTGCTGGATTTTTTATTTGATAGCCCTGATTAAATCCCGTAACATCAAATAAAAAATTTCTTTGCCTGAAGCACAATCAAGAAAGTATTTTTGCCTGTAAGAATTAATCTATGAAAAAAGTTATGCAATATTTTTCACTTTTCGCTGCAAATTCTGCAAATACCGGAGAAATAACTCTAAGCTGGGATGCAGACAGACTCGCTAAAATGTATTTAGTAGAATACAAAAAATCAGATAAAGAAAACAAATGGTACATTCTCGACTTTACAGACGAATCGGTGTTCAATATCAATGGACTTAAAAGCGGAAAGGAATATTTATTCAGGGTAAGTGCCCTTGATTTAGAAAAAAAAATACTCTGGCGTCAGACTATAAAAAAGAAAATCAAATAAATTAACAGAAAGGAAAAAAATAAAATGAAAACTTTAATTTTAATTCTTTTCATGCTTATAGGTTACGCAACAAATTTCAGTAAAGAAAAGAACTCTGATATAACCACAGAAATCCATAGGTTGAATGCTGAGCTGAAGAATGAAAATCTCTCCGAGCAGCAACGCTCTGAAATTAACAACAAACTCAACTTACTTCTCGGAGTAAAACAGGAAGAAGACCGCTACGGACTTACAAAATCCTGTAACATTACAACAAACTTTAATAACCCTCCGTTTACTGAATGGTACAATACAGATGTTTTGGTTTATTCCGGTGCAGTGTCTCCGCACGGAGGTTACCGTCAGATTGATCTCGATCAGGGTGAAGACGGCTGGATGTATATGGTTGTAAATAAAAATGCACAACCCCCTGGCTTCAACATTTATCTATCATCAAATGGTGGACAAAGCTGGCCATTCGTTATAAGTTATGCGTCAGGGAGTAACGGATACATACATGGAATTGCTATGCTTGTAGAAAGCAGAAACAATGCAGTACTTGATTCCACACGTATTCTTGTTTACTTCATATTCAGCACGGTAGCTTCAGGAGATAATGGTGCATTATACCTTTTAAATGTCAAAAGAACCGGAGCGGGCGGACAGGTCTTTCTTGCAGGAAATCCTTCAAGCGGAAATAAATTTGAATATGTTTCAGCCTGCAGTGATGGTATGTATTGGCAGGCTCCGACTAACATGCATGCAGTTGTAAGAGAAGTTCAAAATACCGGGGGACAGGTGGGCTTCAGGCATTTCAGAACTACAGACTGGGGTGTTAATCACGGAAATGTTCTTATTCAGCCATTTGCTATAGACGCAAATCCAAGTGCTGATTATGCAAACTCGACTGGTGCTTCAGGTGACAGCATTTTCATAGCTGTTGAAAGAAGAGTTAACCCCGCTACTACACATCTTGTATTACATACCACTCCTTCAACTCCTACTGCAACATTCAACTCTTACACGCTTGGTGCAATAAGTAACGTAAAATTTGAAAGACCTTCTATAACTATAGTTCAGCAAAGTGCATCTCTTCCAAAGAAAATTGTAATTACATGTTCTCAGGGTAGAAATCCCAGATTTCTTTATTCAACAAATTCTGGTTTAACCTGGAACGGAACTTTCCTGTTAGGACCTAACTCAAATCAGGTTGCAGACTTTACAATTTGTAACAGCGACTCACTTACTTCCATAGGAGGACAATATGTTGTCGCCGGATATGTAACAAATGACGGAGATTCCGTAAACCTGAGACAGATGAACATTCCTCCGACATCAAATTTCTTTTACAATGCACTAAACAGTAATCAGGCATCAGGATTTGTTACACCGGTTTGCGCAATATACAAGACAGGCACAACTAAATATGCAACTCTCGGATATGCAGGTTTCGGACCTGCGAATGTTTATTATGATGGCGAACATCTGATAACAGGTATAACACCTATTAATTCTGAAATACCGGATAGGTTTGAGTTATCTCAGAATTATCCGAATCCGTTTAATCCGTCAACCAACATAGAATTCGGTATTGTAAAACCTGCTACAGTAAGATTAATTATATATGATGTGTTAGGCAGGGAAGTGATGAAATTATTCCTGGGAGATCTAAAAGCAGGAACATACAGTGTCAGTATAAATCTTAAGGATTTTTCAAGTGGTGTATATTATTACAGGATTTCATCTGAAGATTTCAACGCTACCAAGTTAATGGTATTATCAAAATGATATTTTAAAAAAATTAACTAATTAAACTTAAAGCAAGACATATGAAAACAAGAATTTTCATTTTCATTTTGATTTCATCAGTAATTTTCTATCTGCATGGATGTAGTGATTCAACTGTAAATCCACCGCCTCCGCCCCCGACTCTGAACGGAATTTTTATTCTCAATGAAGGTACCTTTGGTGACCCGCAGTCTTATGATTATTCCTTCATCAATACTTCAAATGACTCTGTTTATTCCAGGGTTTTCAGATCTGCAAATAATTTCAGCCTTAATTCCTTTCCAGACGGCATGGTGCTTTACAGAGATAACAACCTTTATGTTACAGCACAGGGGAATTATCTATCTCAGGGCACTATTTATAAAATTAACTCCAGCAACAATCAGCTGATTTCTTCAAGAAACTTCGGCAAAAATCCGTACAACCTGATAATAGTAAATGATAAAATTTACGTTTCCAACATATCCGGAAGCTATGTGAGTGTTATGGACATAAATCTAAATCCTATTGCTGATTCCGTTGCAACAGGACCCAATCCGAATGATATGGTTTATTCTATAGGAAACGTTTATGTAGCTAAGGCAAGCTATACTACTGAATATTCTGTTGCAATAATAAACACAGTTAACAACTCGGTTTCCAAGGTTTTCCTGCCAGCACCTCCGGTTTCTTTAGTTGAGAGCATAGGTGGAATTTATGTATCATCTTACACAAGAAAGAAACTGTATTTGATAGATTCTTCCAGTTTACTAAAGGATTCTATTCAGATTAATATTCCAAGTCCTGCAATGGGTGAAATGGTAGCCGGAAGTCCGGGGGTAATCTATATTGCTGATTATGATACAGCCACCTACAGTTCGAAAAGGGTATATAAATTTAATGTTAGCTCCGGACAGATTGATCCTAATTTCAATATTCAGTTCACAGGCACAGATGATGTTTACGGTATAACTTATGATAAAATGAACGGGCGTCTATACATTACCAATTCAAAGGGAGGTGTACAGAACGGGGAACTGAGAATCTATGACTCAAACGGTAACCTTATAAAGACTTATCCTGATATAGGAGGCAAATTCCCCAAGAGAGTAGCATTTAAATATCAGTGAAATCAAAAATATCAGAAATACTGATTTTTCTGGGCATAGTTAATCTTGCTTCATACTCTCAGTTAAGCGATACTGTTACTATAGATGAAATAGTTGTATCTGGTAAGTTAAAGACAGTTAAATTATATGCACCAAATAAGGTTCAGATATTCAACAGCGATTTAATTTCTTCTCTTAATTCTGTCAGATTAAGCGACCTGCTCAAACATGCTGACGGAATATTTATCAAAGATTATGGTTATTCTTCCGGGCTTAAAACGATATCTCTTAATTCCTCACAAAGTGAGCACGTGGGACTTATTTTTAACGGTATAAAACTTAATAATCCCCAGAACGGGCAGTTTGATCTTAGTCTTCTGGGAATAGATAATCTGGAGAGTATTGAGGTTTCATCAGGTGGTTCATCAGCGTTATATGGAAGTGAATCCGTAGCTGGTCTTATTTACCTGAAGACTCAAAGTAATTTCGATAAAGGACCTGTGTTTTCCTTTTCAGCCGGACTTGCTTCCTTCGGAATGAGAAAGTTTCGGGGAAGCATTTCAGGTAATTTACTAAAAAGTTTAAATTACAGTATTTCAGTTTACGATGAAACTTCTGAGAACAATTACAGTTACTTTATAAATACATTCGGCGGCAGGGTTCTCAAGGAGCGCAAGAATTCCGATTATAAGTTCAGAAACCTGTTCTCAACTCTGAAATTAGATTTAAATGAATTTTCAAGTGTTACTTTCCTGAACAATCACACTGTTTCATACCGAGGGGTACCGGGACCTGAGCTTGGATATGAAGCTTCATCAGCAAGGCAGGACGATAAAATTCTTAATTCTTCTGTTAATTTTAATCACCTTTTTTCCTCAAAATCATCACTTAATACCGTATTCTCCTATCAGTATTCTTATCTTAAATATTACGATCCGGCCTCTTTCGGAAATGCTAATGAGCTTAATAGTTTTTTTAAAGTCAATACATATGACCTGACAAGTAATTTATCCTTCGGATTAAAAGGTTTTGAGTTTCAGTCAGGGCTTTCAGCTCGTTATAGCTACCTTAACAGTAATCAGACAGAAAATGCAAGGCTTCTGAATCTTTCTTTATTTTTTACGGGTTCGTCCAAGCAAATTCATATTTTCAGATTTTATCCTTCATTAAGATACGATTATTACTCACACATAAATACCCGAAATGTTTTTACAGGTAAGTTTGGAATTAATGTTAAACCGTTCTCTGAAACAGATCTTTCTTTTAAAACTTCTTTTGGTAATAATTTCCGAGCACCTACATTTAATGAAATTTTCTGGAAGGAATTAGGCAATAAAAACCTGCAACCGGAGAAATCAATCTCATTTGACGGAGGTATTTATTTCAGGATTCTTGAAAAATGGAACCTGGAAACAGAGTTAAGTTACTCTCTTATACATACAAAAGATCGTATAGTCTGGAGACCGGAGAATGGTTTGGTATGGAGGCCTGTTAACATTTCAAGAGTTAGAACTGAGGGCATTTTATTCAGTGCTGCCTGTGCAATCAGAATTTGGGAAAGTTTTAAGTTAAGGGCTACTATCAGTTACTCAGATTTCTCATCAATAAAGATAAGCAGTGATTTCCCCGGGGACCCATCTTATATGAAGCAGATGATATATTTACCCGAAGAGATGCTTAAGTCATCCCTGATGATAAAATATTTACCTGTAAGTAAATTAATTAATTCATTATCTTTGAACATATTTTTCAGATATAATTCAGATAGATTTGTTGACGTCGAAAATAAAACGAGAGTTCCAGCTTTCGATGTAACAGATGCATATCTTCATTCAGATATGAAGTTCAGTAAGCTTATAGTTGGCTTAAGGTTAGGGATCAACAATTTATTTGATGAGGAGTATGAAGTGATCGCTGCCTATCCTCAACCAGTCAGAAATTACAATTTTGAATTTATTTTAAAATATTAGCCTTAGATAATAGCTTAAAGGAGGAATTACCTAATGTTTAACTTCATTACAGCTGCTCTGCTTATTTTATTTGCAGCCTTATCAAGACTTCTTCCTCATCCTATGAACTTTGCACCCATAACAGCCATAGCCCTGTTTTCTGGAGTTTATCTTGACAGGAAATATGCTTTCATAATTCCCTTAGCAGCTATGGTTTTAAGCGACGCATTCATGGGATTCTACCAGGGTATCTGGTGGGTTTACGGTTCTTTTGCACTTATAGCTTTGATAGGTTTATGGCTGAAGAAAATTATTGAAGGTAAGTCTTCCATATCGAAAGCATTATTTATTCTAGGGACTACCCTTGCATCATCTGTTGTATTTTTTCTGATTACGAATTTCGGAGTATGGACTGGCGGCTTGCTTTATGAAATGACCTGGAACGGACTCCTTCAGTGCTATGTTATGGCTATACCCTTTTTCAGAAATACGGTCGCGGGAGATTTATTTTATGTTACTGTAATGTTTGGTTTATACGCCCTGATAAGGAAGTTTGCACCTAAGGGCGATGTAGTTACAGCTGAAACTAAAAAGCAATGAATGTCAGAAGAGCTGGGGAAACACCTTTCCGAAAGGATACTTATTTTGGACGGTGCCATGGGCACTATGATACAACGTTATTCTCTCTCCGAAGATGATTACAGGGGAAGAGATTTTAAAGATCACACATCACCTCTGAAAGGTAATAATGACCTTCTCTCCATTACCCGCCCGGATATAATAAAGCAAATCCATGAAGCATATCTTGAAGCAGGCTCAGATATTATTGAAACCAATACGTTTAACGCAAACCGAATTTCCCAATCAGATTACAAGTTAGAGAGTTTTGTAAAACAAATAAATATTCATGCAGCAAAAATTGCAAGAGATGCCGCTGATAAATACTCTCAATTAACCCCAGACAAACCCCGTTGGGTAGCCGGAGCAGTTGGTCCTCTGAACAAAACCTTATCGCTTTCTCCTGATGTCAACGACCCGGGTTTCAGGAGTGTTACGTTTGATTACGTCAGGGATGTTTACAGGGAACAGGTTGAAGCTCTTATAGAAGGAGGTGTGGATATAATTCTTATTGAAACTGTATTTGACACTCTGAACTGTAAGGCTGCCCTTTATGCGGTAAATGATTATTTCAGGATTACAGGGAAAAAACTTCCAGTTATAGTGTCAGGCACTATAGTTGATTTAAGCGGTAGAACCCTTTCGGGTCAGACAGTTGAGGCTTTCTGGAATTCAATTTCGCATGCCGGAGTTTTTGCTGTAGGACTGAACTGCTCCCTGGGTGCCAGAGAAATGCGTCCATACATTGAGGAGTTGTCTGAAAAAGCTGATGTGTTTTTAAGTGTCTATCCGAATGCAGGCTTGCCGAATGAATTCGGTGGTTATGATGAGCAACCGGAGGAAACTGCAGATTATCTTGAAGACTTTGCAAGAAGCGGTTTCGTTAACATTGCCGGAGGATGTTGCGGAACGACGCCGGAGCATATTTCTGCAATAGGTTCAAGACTCAGAAACATTTCACCAAGAAAAATACCTGTGATAAAACCGTATCTGAGACTTAGCGGACTTGAGGCTCTTAACGTAACTCCATACACAAATTTCGTTAATATCGGAGAGAGGACTAATATAACAGGATCTGTAAGGTTTGCTAAACTAATACGTGAAGGAAATTTTGAAGAAGCCCTTAGCATAGCTAAACAGCAGGTTGAAAACGGTGCTCAGATAATAGACGTAAATATGGATGAAGCAATGATAGACAGCGAAGCAGCTATGGTTAAGTTTCTGAATCTCCTTGCTTCTGAACCTGATATAGCAAGGGTACCTGTTATGATAGATTCATCGAAGTGGTCAGTCATAGAAGCCGGGCTTAAATGTCTTCAGGGGAAAGGGATTGTAAATTCAATTAGTCTTAAAGAGGGAGAGGATAAATTTATTGAACAGGCTGAGAAAATAAAGCTTTATGGTGCAGCAGTTATTGTCATGGCTTTTGATGAGAAAGGTCAGGCTGATACATTTGAAAGGAAAATAGAAATATGTAAACGTTCATATGATATCCTTACCCGAAAAGTTAAATTTCCTCCTCAGGATATAATTTTTGATCCGAATATACTTACAATAGCAACAGGAATTGAAGAACATAACAACTATGCTGTTGATTACATCAGGGCAACGAGATGGATCAAGGAAAATCTCCCGTATGCAAAGGTGAGCGGCGGTGTCAGCAATATTTCTTTTTCATTCAGAGGGAATAACTATGTAAGAGAGGCTATGCATTCTGCATTTCTCTATCATGCGATTAATGCAGGTATGGATATGGGGATTGTTAATGCCGGTATGATAAGCGTGTATGATGAAATACCCGCTGATTTACTTGAACTTGTTGAAGATGTGATTCTCAACAGAAGACCGGATGCAACGGAAAGATTACTTGAGTTTGCAGAAACTGTAAAGAGAAGCGGCAAGGTAATCAAAGAGGATGATAACTGGAGAAATTTATCCGTTGAAGAAAGGCTGAAGCATGCTCTTGTAAAGGGTATAACGGATTATATTGAACAAGACACTGAGGAAGCCAGACAGAAATATCCTAAACCTCTTGATGTAATTGAGGGACCTCTGATGGCGGGAATGAATGTGGTGGGGGATCTCTTTGCTGAAGGGAAGATGTTTCTACCTCAGGTTGTTAAAAGTGCCCGTGTGATGAAAAAGGCTGTCGCATATCTTACACCTTTCATAGAAAAAGAAAAGTTAAGTAGTAAAAACATAGCAGGTAAGATACTTCTTGCTACAGTTAAAGGAGATGTTCACGATATAGGGAAAAACATAGTTTCAGTTGTTCTCGGATGCAATAATTATGAAGTGATTGATCTCGGAGTTATGGTACCGGCTGAGAAGATACTCCATACCGCAAAGGAGAAAAATGTTGATATAATAGGCTTAAGCGGTTTAATTACTCCTTCTCTGGATGAGATGGTTCACGTTGCAAAGGAGATGGAGAGAAACGGTTTTCAGGTGCCCCTTCTTATAGGAGGTGCAACAACTTCAAAACTTCACGCAGCTGTGAAAATTGCACCTAATTATTCCCATCCTACAATACATGTTCTTGATGCTTCAAGAAGTGTAACTGTTGCAGGAAATCTCATGAACAGAAAAACAAGGGATTCTTTCATAAGATCTGTAAAACAAGAATATGACAGGATGAGAACACAGTACAGAAAC
>JAOADS010000001.1:22847-44071 GCA_026417195.1 Ignavibacteria bacterium
GCGTCAGATGTGTATAAGAGACAGGTACAGAAACAGGGAAGACCGAAAGAATTTTCTTTCAATCACTGAGGCAAGAAAAAGAGGATTTAAGACTAACTGGTTTAAAATTAATATAACTCAGCCGAGTCTTAAAGGGATAAAGGTTTTCAGAGATTACCCTCTTGCTGATATAAGAGACAGAATAGACTGGACTCCTTTTTTCATAACATGGGAGATGAAAGGTAAATATCCCTCTATATTTAAAGACCCGAAATATGGCAGGGAAGCAAGAAAGTTATACGATGATGTAAACGTATTGCTTGATAAGGTAATTTCAGAAAAGTTACTGATTGCTAATGCTGTGATAGGCATTTTTCCGGCTAATTCCTCAGGTGATGATATTATAATTTATTCTGATGATGAAAGAAAAAATAGATTGGCAGTATTCCACACCCTGAGGCAGCAGGTATTGAAGACAAATGATATGCCTTATCTTGCCCTTTCGGATTTCATAGCCCCTGCAGAATCAGGTGTGAAAGACTATATGGGTATTTTTGCTGTTACAGCCGGAATCGGTATAGAGGAAGTTCTAAAGTTCTACAGCGACAGAAAAGATGTTTACAACGAGATTATGATAAAAGCTCTTGCTGATAGGCTTGCTGAAGGATTTGCTGAACTCATGCATGAACTTGTAAGGAAAAAGTACTGGGGATATGCTAAAGATGAAAATTTAACCAATGAAGAACTTATAGCTGAGAAATACAGGGGTATAAGGCCTGCACCCGGATATCCTGCACAACCTGATCACACGGAAAAAATCACATTGTTTAAATTACTTGAAGTTGAATCAAACACAGGAATAAGCTTAACTGAGAATCTTGCTATGTATCCAGCAGCTTCAGTCTGCGGGCTATACATTGCGCATCCTGACTCAAAATATTTCAATGTAGGAAAGATAAACAAAGATCAGGTCGAAGACTATGCAGCAAGAAAAGGAATTACTCTACAGGAAGCTGAAAAATGGCTTGCACCGGTTCTTGCGTATGAGAGAGAGGAGGTTCAGGTCTGACTATGGTTGACAGGTGTATATGTTTCAATATAACTTTTTCTGAAATGCAGCAGGTGATGCTTAAAAGAAAAATCAAAACTCTTGCGGAGCTTAAAAAACATCTCACTTTCGGGCAAAGATGTACTCTTTGTATTCCGTTTGTAAAACTTATGATTAAAACCGGCAGGGTTGAATTTAAGCCGGACGAGGTATTTTGTAATGAATAAGATATTGGCAGTAGTCGGTATGTGTGGTTCTGGAAAATCTGAAGCAGTGAGGTTTTTTACCAAACACGGATATAAGAGGGTTTACTTCGGTGATGTTGTAATGAATGAAATCAGAAGACTGGGGCTTGAAGTAAACGAAAGGAATGAAAAAGCTGTCAGGGAGAATCTTCGAAATGAATATGGCATGGGGGTCATGGCTATGAAAAGTCTTCCCACCATAGAGATTTTGCATACACAGGGGAATGTTGTTATTGAAAGTCTTTATTCATGGGAAGAGTTTAAGATAGTTAAAGATAAGTTTGGTGATGCATTCAGTCTGCTTACGATTTATACCACTAAATCCCTTCGCTACCAGAGGCTTGCGAAGCGTTCTCAGAGACCTCTTACACCAGATGAAGCCATCAGCCGCGATATAAATGAAATTGAGAAACTTGATAAGGGAGGGCCTATAGCGTTTACGGATCATCTTGTTGTGAATGACGGTACACTTGAGGGACTTTATAAGCAACTTGAAAAGTTTCTTTAAACTATGAAACGCAAGGATTACATTTCATGGGATGAATATTTTATGGGAATAGCACTACTTTCAGCCCAGAGGAGCAAGGACCCAAGCACACAGGTTGGAGCCTGTATTGTTGATGAACATAATAAAATAGTAGGAATAGGTTACAACGGATTTCCAATCGGATGTGATGATGATGTATTGCCATGGGGTAAGGATTCCGATAAGCCTAACGAAACAAAATATCCTTACGTTGTTCATGCAGAGGCAAATGCTATTTTGAATTCAACGAAAGCCCTTCACGGAGCAAGAATATATGTAGCATTGTTTCCCTGTAATGAATGTACTAAACTTCTCATTCAGTCTGGGATCAGGGAAATAATTTACCTTTCGGATAAATACAAAGATACGGACAGCGTGAAAGCTTCAAAGAAAATGCTTGATCTGGCCGGAGTGAAATACAGAAAACTTAATATCAGAGACAAGAGACTTATTATAGATTTTTCAGTAGATGAGTGATGCAATGAAAAAAAGAAGAGTTACTCTTGAGGAAGCTAAAAAAGCCGGAGGAACGAAATACAGAGAGAAGGTAAAAAAGGCAATAAGAGATTTTGAGAAGTTACCAGAGGAAAAGAAACATCAGAGCCACCTCTATTACGGATACGGAAAGGGTAAGACTACGGCCGCTGTCGGACTTGCATTCCGTGCACTTGGAGCAGGGCTTAAAGTTGCAATAGTTGAATTTGATAAAGGGTATGACGTTTCCAGAGAACATTATCACGAAAGGAGAATATTTGCAAAGCTTAAAGAACTTGGATATCCGGTAGAACTTTATTCAACAGGTTGTGAGAGAATGAATGAAGACGGAACTTTCAGATTTAAAAATGCAGAAGAAGATTTTCTTGAAGCTCAGAGGGCATTGAAAATTACCAGAGGACTTATAACTGAAGGTAATCAGGATGTTTTAATACTTGATGAATTTATTGCTGCAGCCAACTATCATCTTATAACGGAGAAAGATGTTTTTGACATACTTGACCTTTATGATAGAAACAGAAGGTTTGAGCTTGTGATGACTGGACATAAGTTATTTAAAGGTCTTGAAGAAAGAGTTGACCTTATTACTGAAAATAAAAAAGTCAAACATTATTTTGATAAAGGAATTCAGGCAAGGAAGGGGATTGAATATTAGATTAAAATTTCAGGTTTTAAAATACGACTTTCTTATCAGCACGTTACTTACAATAACAGTTATCCAGCATACTACCAAGCCTCCGAATATGTCAACTATGTAGTGATATCTCAGATACACGGTTGCTATTACCATGAAAATGAAATAAGGCAGGTAGAAATAGAAAGATTTCATTCTGAATTTCCCTGAAAGCCAGAGTATAAGAAATGCTGATATCACGTGAAGGCTTGGCATAGCATCTCGCTGAACATAATAATCAGGATTTAAAACACCCGGCGGGATGGATTCTCCGAAGTTTATGAAATCTCTTATAGGTTCTGTCAGAAACAGACCGGGAAGTTCTGTTGAAATAGAATAGAAGTTGTGCAAATGGAATCTCGGACCAATAGCAGGAAATACCATATACAGCAGGTAGCTGATATAGAAACTGAAAAAAAGCACGAATAATGTAAATTTAAACTCACCGTATCTGCCTGGGAGATACAGTTGCAAACCGAAAACAAGTATCATCGGATAATAGTATATATAGACTATCTGCAGAAATTCAGTCAGGAAAGGATTTTGAAATCTGTAGATCCATTCTGTTGGATTAAGCCCGAAAATCCAATAATCCATTTTTATAAACAGGTGATCCCAGTCAGGTGGCTTGAGGCTGAATATTATGAAATATACCTGTTTGAATATGTAAAGAATCAGAAAGATTCCATACCAGTATCTTATAAGCTTTACTATAATATTTGACTTTTCAGGATTTGATTCATAGAGGACTACTGATTTATAAATCAGATAAATTAATAGTAAGTTCAGAGGAATAAATATCTGCCAGTAATGGATTCCGGAATTAAAAACTGATATTATTACAGTAAGAATAAAAAGCATTAAAAGGCTGATGAAATCACCCGGGTAAAGAAGTCTGAAATTACTCTTTAAGTCTTTCAGTGAACCAGCCATTTAAGTGAGAGCGTAGCAAGTGTCAGAAATACCGTTATTCCAACCACGTCCTGAAATGCTGTTTCAAAAGGTCCTACAGTGATTGCCGGATCAAAGCCGGCTTTTTTGGAGATCAAAGGAGTGGAAGTTCCAACCAGTGCTGATATGTTAATTGAGATACACATTGAAATTCCCACAACCAGACCGAAGGCAACTTTACCATACCATATTCCTCCTACTATTCCCAGTATTAAGCCACATACACTTCCTATTATCAGACTTATCTGTATGGAACGTTTAATCGGCTCAGCCCAGTTGCTTAAAGTGACATTTCCAGTTGCAAGTGCTCTGACAGTCATTGCAGAAGCCTGAAGCCCGGTGTTGCCCGATATTGCTGAAATTATAGGCATGAAAGATGCAAGAAGTATAACTTTTGAAAGTGTTTCGTCATAATAATGTATTACAACTCCAGCAAGGAACTGAATACCTAATGTGATTAATACCCAGGGAAGTCTCATCATAGCAACCTGAAAGGCTGACTTGCTTGCAAGTTCCTCAGCATCAGAACCTACTATTTTTGCAACATCTTCAGAGAATTCTTCTTCCATTATATCTGCTATATCGTCAAATGTGATTTTTCCTACAACTTTATTATCATCATCAACAACGGGTATAGAAACCAAGTCATACTTCTGCATAATCTTTGCAACTTCTTCCTGATCTGTATTAACATTTACTGATATGACCTCAGATGTCATAATGTCTGCCATAATCATAGCCGGAGTATCAAGGGCAACTATTATTTTTTTCAGGGAAACTATACCTGTCAGTCTTCCGTCCTGATCTGTAACCCAGACATGATAGAAATGTTCATTATCAGCTGCTTTTTCTTTAATTATTTCTACTGCTTTGTTAATAGAGTCTGTTTCTGAAACAGTAACAAACTCTTTTTGCATGATTCCGCCTGCGGAGTTTTCATCATAGGTTAAAAGCTCCTTTACTTCAGACAAGTCCTGACTGTCTAACAATCGCAAAACCTCGTCAGCTTTATCCTCTTCAAGTGTACCTATGATGTCAGCAGCATCATCAGAATCCATTTGCTTTATAAGAGAGGCAACTTCTTGAACATTCAGTGAGTCAAGGATAAATTTTTTCGGATATTCACTCAGATCCAGAAGAACGTCTGCAGATGTTGAACTGTCCAGTAACTTGAATAACCACAAACCTTCTTCATCATTAAGATTATCTATTATTAACGCTATATCCGGAGAATATATATCTGCAAGTATGTTTTTCAGTAATGATGAGGATTCGCTTTTTATAAGATCAGATATATCACTTAAAAGCTGGTTATCAACATCTATAATTGCTTTTTTTCTTTTCTCTATGTTTGTCATGACCTGAAAACCGGATATGCATTTAGGGAAAGTTCTTTGGTGTAATTTACTTTACAATATATTGATCGCAGATATGCGTAATAACCTATCATGGCTGCGTTATCAGTTGAGTAACCTGGCATAGGGAAATATATTTCAAATCCATCAGATTCAAGTTCTCTGAATTTTCTTCTCAACAAAAAATTGGATGATACACCTCCTGATATTGCTATTTTTTTTATGGAGTAATCAGTGCATGCTTTTAGTGTCCTTGAAAGGAGTGAGGATATCACTGATTTTCTGAAAGAGGCGCTTATGTCATTTATAGGTATATTTTTATTGTCAGGAAAATTTTCATTAAGAAAGTATAATAAAGAGGTTTTAATTCCGCTGAATGAAAAGTTGTAAACACTGTTTCTAACAACAGCTTCAGGAAAGTGATGATAGTTTTCATTTCCCAGTTCTGCCAGTCTGTCTATTTCAGGTCCGGCAGGATAATCCAGACCAAGTAATTTACCAGCTTTATCGAAAGCTTCACCGGCTGCATCGTCAACTGTTTGTCCCAGAATTACATATTTATCATAGTATTCAACTTTTGCTAATATAGTATGTCCACCTGACACTACAAGTGCTATGAAGGGGAAGTCAATTTTTTCATAACCTATAAACGGAGAAAATATATGAGACTCTATGTGATCTATTGAAATAAATGGGATTTTTCTACTTAATGCAAAAGCTTTAGCAAAGTTAAATCCTGTGAGAAGTGAACCTATAAGACCAGGTCCTCCTGTTGCCGCAACTAAAGTGATGTCTTTTTTCCTGACAGATGCTTCCTTAAAAGCTGTAGTAGCTATTTTATCAATAATTTTTATATGAGAACGGGAGGCTAATTCAGGTACTATTCCTCCGTATTTACTGTGAAAAGATTGGGAAGATATTATATTTGAGAGAACTTTTGCTCCTTGTAATACAGATACTGATGTCTCATCACATGAGGTTTCAATTGAAAAGATAATATCCTTCACAAGGTAAAAATATTTAAAACATTATATATTTACAATTCTTTTTATAAAACTGCCAATATTAGTTACTCAAACACGTTAATCATACCGTGAAAACGGTATTGTTATCAGTAACTACCTATGTTAATTTTGAAAGGTTTGAATTTTATTTATTTTAATATTTTATTATCTTGTATTTTGAATGAAAAAGCAAAAATTAAATAAATACTTAATGTATAAAGTTTTAACTTCAATATTTCTGATATTTATCCTGGCTAACGGTACGGTATTTACTCAGTCTCTTGCAGATTCCGGTTATTACTATCTGAATCAGGGAAATAAGAAAAAAGCTGCAGGTTATTTTGAATTGTACTTAAGGGATAATCCTCGTGATCTGAAAACCAGACTTCAGCTTGGATATTTATACTATGAGCAGAGACAGTTAGGAAAATCCCTTAAGCACTTTGATTATGTCGGGAAACATACATCTAATTCACAGGACAGAGATTTGTCTAAATCAGCTTCCTTTGTAATAAGAGAGGAACTTGCTAATACTTCAGCACGTTCGTTTGATTTGTATTTTTATAATTTTTATGACTCGTTTCAGGAGAATTATATAGCTAATTTAGTTGCACATTATAATTTCAGAATAGGACCGGGTTTTTATGTAGGTCCTTATCTGGATGTTTATACTGACACCCGTTCCACAAGACAGTTAGTTTATAATGACCGTTTCATTGAAGCAGGAATTTTTCTGAGGTATAATATACTTAAGAATCTTTTTATAGAAGGCAGAATTGGTTATACAAGACAGATAGATCTCGATTCAAACAAGATAAATCTCAAGCCGATGATTGTTTATTTTAACAGGTTCGGAGAAGCAAAAGTTTATGTAAGCAGCAAAGGTTCATCCAGAACGAGTTTTTACATGGATATCTATTATGCTGCCATGTATGATTATAAGTATAAGAATGCATTTCTTCAAGGCTCTCTGCAACAGGTTCTCCGTTTCCATACAGGCGGATATTCTTACATCGAAAATTATTTACTGCAGACCGGTCAGTTTGACGGCAGAAAATTAGATTACAACAACTATTTTGAAGTTGGGACCGGACTAAGATTTAAGCCAAATGTTATGTTCTTCCCCGTTTTATTTTTAGAACCAACCTATAAGCTATACTTTTTCGGAAACAGGAAAAATTCCTTCCAGATTAAGGCTGGTTTTCTTTTTAATTTCAGGACTAAATTATAGGAGTATTAAATTATGCATGAAGTTTTTACAGTTCTTCTCTGGATATGTTCAGTTCTGCTTGTGATTAGCGGAATTGATGATATTATGGTTGACCTTATGTATTGGTTTAACCGCTGGAAGTATAAGAGGAATCTCCCTGATATGGAAGAGGCACTTTCAGTAAGTGAAAACTCTATAGCTTTGGTTATATGTGCGTGGAGAGAATATAAAGTGATCGGAAGAACGCTTACCTATGCCCTTAGCAAGATGAGATACAGTAACTTCACAATCTTTGTTGGTGTTTATCCAAATGATACCAAAACTTTGGAGGTTGTTAAAAGAATTGCCCAGAAGAACAATAAGGTAGTTATTTGTGTTAATTCGCATGACGGTCCTACAACCAAAGCTGATAACCTTAACAATGTCTACGCTTCACTTAAGAGATTTGAAGAGGATACAGGGAAAAAGTTTGATATAATACTAATTCACGATTCAGAGGATTTTATACATCCGTTGTCACTGAAAATATTCAATTACGTTATCGGATATACCGGAGTTGATGCAGTTCAGATCCCCGTTGTGCCTATAAAAGATGACAGAGGTAAATTCATTCACAGAACCTATTGTGATGCCTTTGCTGAAGTTCATTCCAAAGATCTGGTTGTGAGACAGGCTTTAAATGTATTTATTCCTTTTGCAGGAACCGGTATGGCTTTCAAAAGGGAAATATTTCAGAATCTTGAGCAGAATTATCCTCAGGTATTTAATGATGCAAATCTCACGGAAGATTATGAATTAGGTTTGAGGTTATTTAAGCTTGGATATAAGACTTCATATGTTAATCTGCTGATAGATAAGAAAAATCCAAATTCAAGGATAGCAACCGGTGAATATTTCCCAAATACTTTCTGGGCAGCGGTTAAACAACGCTCCAGATGGACTGCCGGTATCTGTTTTCAGAACTGGAAGATGCATAAGTGGGCCGGTAATCTTAAGACCAAGTATTTCCTGATGAGAGACAGGAAAACCATATTCAGCAACTTCATGGTTCTTTTGTCTAACATAGTTTTTGCTTTGTTTTTGTTATACCTGCTTGGTTTCGGACTTGGGATAAAAGCTTTTGAAAGTGCTATAGTAACAAATCCCGCGTTATGGGTTTTTCTCTGGATATGTTTCTTCCTTATGGTGTGGAGACTTGTTCACAGATTTATATTTACTTACAGTTGGTATGGGCTCAAATATGCTTTCTTTAGTTTGATCAGGCTAAATTTTGATAATCTGATTAACTTTTTTGCTACGTTCAGAGCATTAAAGGTATTTATGAATATGAGAAATAAGGTTGTCTGGGAATCAACCGAACATTATTAATTTTAGATGTTATTTTTAAAAACATAGAGGGCAATTTAAGTAAAGGATTGCCCTTTTTCATTAGAATTTAACCTGAAGATTAATATTTTACATTTTAAATTAACCTAAGCTTACTTATCATTGTTGCTAAATGGACATTGAAGGACAGTTAAATATTTCAATCAGCTCCGAGGAGCTTAAAGGAAAAAAAGTTATAGTTTTTTTCTTTGGTACAAGACCGGAAATTATAAAACTTTTCGTATTATACAGAATCCTGAAAAAGTCTGATGAGTTTTATCCATTACTATATAATACGGCACAACAGAAGATTTCCGAAGACATTCTTTCCAAAATAGGAATTAATCCGGATATAACTGCTTCGGAAAAAAAGAACCGTTCATCAGATCTTAATGAACTGATTGCCCATTTACTGAATGAGTTCAATGATAAACTTGGAGAAAAATCCCCCGTCAGGAAAGAACACATACATGGAATAATCGTACAAGGAGATACTGCCTCAGCGTTTGCAGGTGCTTTGTGGGGTTTCCTTAATCAGATACCGGTATTTCATCTTGAAGCAGGTTTAAGAACACTTGATAAAATGAATCCATTTCCTGAGGAATTTATGAGAGAGTCAATTGCAAGAATGGCTACCTTACATTTTGCACCTAAGGGAATTAACAGGGATAATTTAATAAACGAAGGAATTAAGCATGACAGGGTATATGTAATCGGCAATACTATAAATGATGCTATTTTTACTTTGATTAAAGAAAAGAAAATCAAGGAGCCTAAGCAAAAAAATTATATATTAAGCACCCTTCACAGGAGAGAGAACTGGAAATACGTCAGCACCTATGCTGAGATTCTTTATTCTCTGACAAATGAACTTAAGGATTATTCTGAAATACTTCATCTTATGCATCCAAATCCTCTTATTCGCAAGGCATTTGAGTCTGTTATAAATGGACATTCAGATAAGAAACTTGTTCTTATGAATCCCATTCATGATTACTTTGAAATGCTTGGATATGTAAAGAATGCCGGCTCCATTCTCACGGATTCAGGAGGATTACAGGAGGAATCACTTTTCTTCAATGTTCCGTGTGGTGTTTTAAGAAAAACAACTGAAAGACCTGAAGTTCTCAAGAAGAATGCAAAACTTCTTCCTTTTGACAAGAATGAAATTTCTGTATTTCTGTCACAGGCTGTTCATTACAAGCAGGTACACCAATCTAAGTATAATTATACATACGGTTTCGGTGATTCAAGTTATTTAGTGTATGAATTACTGAAAAAATACTACGGAATAGAAACACATTATTCGTTTCTGTAAATTTCTATTTCAAAACCACCATCTTTCTACTAGCTGAAAAATTCTTACCTTCTAACCTGTAAATATATAAGCCAGATGCAATTTCCGAAGCATTAAATTCTGTTTCATAAATACCCGGACTTAGGTATGAGTGCAGAATGATTTTCAGAACCTTCCCGTAAATGTCAAAAACTTTCAGTGTGTATGTATCATATTCATTAACGGCGAATTTTATTTTAGTTTCAGGATTGAAAGGATTAGGATAGTTTTGATGAAGTTCAAACCTGAGCGGAATTTCAGATGAAATCTGTTTTATACCGATTATATAATTCATCAGAGGAAGATCAATATACGATCTGGAGTTGTTATTTATATAAATCCTGTTTGTTCCCGATTTGAGTACAGGTAATACAAAGGGATTTGTCCTGAGAAAGTAATCTGTAGTATCACCTCCGGAAGTGTACATAGGGACGTTATCTAAATTTGTAATACGAATTCTGATTTTATTTCCAGCTGAGAATCTGTGTCCGTAAGCCTGTCCGTTAAAAAATTTTTCCTTTACCTGTCCTGATGAATAATACCGGTCTGTCCAGTTAAGTCTGGTAACAAGCTTTTCTTCTCCGTTTAGTTTAGCTTCCCATATCTGAATATTGAACTGACATACTCCGTTTGCTGTTGAACTGTAAAATAAATTTGCTGAAGGAGTACCTGCCATAATAACGTCTTGCTGAAGAGGCGCTGAATCAAAAACAATCTGATTTTTTCTGAACTTTGATTCGAAAAGAGGTCCTCTGAATTCAGTATTTACTAAGAATTCCATGGTTACATTAGGATCAAGAACGTCATTGTTAAACGATACATTAGTCTGAGAGCCGTAGTAACCCCAGTTACTCAGGTAATTATTCGGATGAAAATAAAACCTTATATTTTGTATTCCTGAAGGAGGCCATGAGGGAGAATGATATCTTGTCCAACTCCAGAAATTTCTAGCCTGAACAGGGAAGTGACTCACAGAATAGGTAAATTTCTGAGCGGGATTCATAACATTGTTGTTAATTCCTTTAAGATAATAATCCAACCAGTCTTTGAATATTACATCTTTGTATTCCTCTTCATCATCAATGTAGTCACTGCCGTGACCATCCATAACTCCAAAATACATTTTGTAAAGGTTTGCAGGAATTATTCCTCTGCAGTTTATTACGCCGAGTGTGTTGAAGAATCTGTCCTGCCATGCATTCTGAATATAAATAGGTAACTGACAGTTTTGAACAAGATGAAGAAAGTCACGGTTCTGCGGCAGGTAATATGCAAGACTGTCCCATTTATCCGGTGATGAGGAAAGTATCCAGCTTCTGAATCTCGATACTGTTGGATTGTATCTTACTATATTAGGTGGATAACTTGCCGTCCATAGGAAAACCATTTTTATACAACCGTTTTCTATCCAGTCTGATCCCTGTGTGGGAGATGCCATGTCTGGCATTATCATCCTTACCTGCATGCCTGTACATGCAGCCATGAAAAGAATTATTCCTCCCTGAGAACCACCGTTAATTCCTATACGGTTATCATTTGTGTTCAGATCGTTCTTTACATACTGCACTACCTGTTTAAGATCGTTGGCTTCAGTCATACTTATGAAATTTGACTCGCCTTCGGAAATTCCCTGTCCCCGCATACTGTAAACAAGTGTATAATACCCTTCAGCGGCAAGTTCCTCGGCTGTGGGCATTTCGTAATATTTAGTGAGACCGTATCCGTGGGTTATTATCATACATCGCCATCCGCCGCCTGGCGGACTGCCGTTCGGAATGAACTTGGTGCAGTCTAATCTGGTGCCGTCCTGTAGTGTAAGCCAGAAATCAACTCTCTGATAACTCTGTGATAAGATAAGATTATAACCGATAATTAAAAAAAATATATATTTGAGATAATTTATCAAACTTGTTTAATATATAAGAAAATTTAATTCATTTCTGTTCATTTTTCAGGTTGAACTTTATTCATATCATTTCAATGTAATTAAGATCCTTTCCATATGTTTCTTTAAGCTTTGACACTGAGTAATAAGCCATTACAAATGCAAGAGCTGCCACTATGGATGCAGAGTATATGATCCCTACCTGAGGAATGAAAAATTCAAACATGATTGTCAGAGGAACTACGGCTCCCCTGACGAAATTGGGCACTGTGGTTGTAACAGTAGCCCTGAGGTTTGTGCCGAACTGCTCAGATGCATTTGTTACAAAAACTGCCCAGTAACCACAGGTAAAACCCAGTGCCATACAGAGAGAGTAAAAATAGAATGTACCGTAATGATTAAAGAAAAGATACACTATAACCAGCAGATTTGTTAGAATTATGAAAAGCAGAATTATTTTTTTTCTTGTTTTGAAAACCTGACTGAGATAACCGCTTGTAAGATCACCTATAGCCAGACCTATGTAGCAATACATTATTGATTTGCCCGGGTTAATTCCTTCTATTCCGAATTCTTTAGCAAAGTTATTTGAGAAAAAAACAAGAATTCCTACTACGAACCATAAGGGGACTCCTATTAATATACAGTGCAGATATTTTACAAATCTTTCTTTATTCGTAAATAGTTCGTGGAAATGTCCTCTTTTCACATTTTCTTTCAGTATGTTCTTAAACATTCCTGATTCATAAATACCAATCCTGAGAAACAAAAGCAGAAATCCCATAACGCCTCCCACATAATAGGCAGTTCTCCAGTCAAAAATATCTGATACAAGAAAAGCTACGACAGCACCAAGCAAACCTACTGTTGCAACTATAGTTGTTCCCCAGCCTCTGGATTCTTTGGACATTACTTCACTTACAAGTGTAATACCTGCTCCAAGCTCACCGGCAAGTCCTATCCCTGCAACAAATCTCAGGACTGCATACTGGGGTATATCCTGAACCATCCCGTTGAGAAAATTTGCTACTGAATACATTATTATTGAACCAAACAGAACTGAGATTCTGCCCCTTTTGTCTCCCAATACACCCCATAATATTCCTCCTAGTAACATTCCTCCCATCTGCATATTAAGCAACATTACACCGATTTCCCTGAGACTGACTTCATCGGTTATACCCAAAGCTTTCAGTGAAACAACCCTTACTACTCCGAACAACACAAGGTCATATATATCAACGAAATATCCCAGTGCTGCCACTATAACTATTATCTTGATATTTCTGGATGAACTTAATTGCATTATTTTAATTAATGCATTAAACTTGTATTTCTTACTAACATACAAAGATAATAATTTTAAATCTGATTTTAAAAGTTTATTATTCAGCAAAATGGCTTTAAGGAAATTAATATCTGATTTTGACGGCATCTGGACTAATCAGGAATACGAAGCAGAATATGTGTGGAATTTTATTCTGAAAGAGCTTTCAGATCTCATTGGCTTTTCGCAGGATGAAGTGAACATGTTGTTAAATCAATGCAGGAAAGAAATGTCATCGGAGCCTTGGGAATATGGATGGTTTTATAACGGAAAGATAGCTGCTTATTTCGGTGAAGATCCTTTTGGTGATAATAATGCTATATTTGATTACATTAACCGTGCAGCAAGTAAATCGTCACATTCAAGGTTCAGGCAGAGAATTTATGAAATAAAGCAGGGCATACTTGATAAGCATCCTTCTCTTGCTGATTTTTCTGAATATTGTTTCAGGGAAGCTACCACTGATTTCAAAAGAAAGGGAAAGTTAAAGCCAATTGAAAAAGCAAACAAAATAGTAAAGGAACTTAATTCATCCGGAATTGAAATTGTAGTGGCATCAAATTCCAAAACTGAAAAAATAGAACATCTTTTCACCAAGGCCGGACTGAAGGTAACTAACGAATCTTCTGTTAAACGAGGCAGACTTCATGCAAGGGGAGGAGCGGGTAAATTTAAAATTGATAATAATTTTGATGTATTGCCTGAGAGTTTTCACATAACCGGTAAATTTGAAATTAATCTCAGAAGACCTTACTACTACGAAATACTGAAAGAAGAAAAGCCAGATTACGTTTTAGGAGATGTATTTTCTCTTGATATTGCCCTGCCTCTTTGGCTTAGCCAGAACGTCAAGGATTTTTCCGGACTCAGGGTAATTCAGAAAGTCCAGCCTCATACACCGGAATGGGTAAAAAGTTATTTAAGTAGCAAGGAACTGAAATCAAAAGTATATCTGGTAAAATCAGTTGAGGAAATCACAGATCTTTTAGTTTCATAACCCTTTCCTGGCGAACATCTTATCCAGTTCATCAGTTGAAATTCTCACTATAGTGGGTCTTCCGTGAGGACAGACGTACGGAGTTGATGTTGAGAACAGCTGATCTATCAGGCTGAGCATTTCGTTTTCAGAAAGAAAGTCACCAGCTTTCACTGCATGTTTGCATGCATAACTTTTTGCCAGGTTGTCTCTTTTTTCAAGATTTAGTTTTACATCATATTCCTTGAACTGATCTATAAGTTCCTGAAGTATGGTTGCTTCATTCCCAACCTTTACATCCGAAGGGACTCCGGTTACCTTTACTTTTCTTTTAGACTGTAGTTCAAGACTGAATCCAAGGGATTTCAGCTCATTTTCCAATGAACCGAGAATCTCATAATCAACAGGGTTTAATTCAATGGTGATGGGGATAAGAAGCTGCTGTGAGAGTCCAGCGCCAGACTCTAATCTCTGAAGTGCCTGTTCGTATAAAATTCTTTCGTGAGCTGCATGCTGATCAATAATCATAAGGTAACTTTCAAACTGATACATTATATATTTTTTCTGAAACTGCCATATTTCATTTTTGCTGATCAGACTGTCTTCTGAATAATCTGATGTTTTATCCTGTAAATTTTCCGTCTTATCCGTTTGATTCAGAGTTTTATATTCATCAGGTCCTGTAAAAAGTTCATGAACGTTGGAAACTGGATGTTTCCTGAATTTAAAGGAATCACGGTAAGCTGAAATTTTTCCGGTTTTTCCCTGATGTTCAGATATGGGAATAATTTTTTTATTTCCTGATGATGTTTGAGGATTTACTGAGAAAACCAGATCATTCTGTTCAAGGGTTTTTCTGACGAGTCTGTGTATGATACTAAAGATTGCTTTTTCGTCTTCAAATTTCACCTCAAGCTTTGACGGATGAACATTCACATCAAATTTATCGGGTTCAAGTTCCATGAATATGAAGAAACTGGGATAGTTGCCTTTTTCTATCAGGTCATCGTATGCCGAAGCTACCGCAAATGACAGGGATTTACTTATTATATATCTTCCGTTAAGGAAGAAAAACTGTTCAGCTCGGCTTTTTTTTGTGAAGTCCGGCTTTGATATGTAGCCATCCACTGAAATATTCGGATTGGAATCTTTTACCGGAAGAAGCTTGTCAGTTAAACTCTGTCCGTAAATATTTTTTAGACGGGAAAGAAGGTCTGATTTGGTCAGGTCAAGTATTATTTCATCTTCATTTATAAATCTGAAGCATACTGAAGTGTTGGCTAAAGCCAGTCTTACAAATGTCTCGTAAATATACCTGAATTCAGTCTGATTGGACTTTAGGAAGTTTCTGCGGGCCGGCGTATTGTAAAAGAGATTTTTTACAGAAACTGATGTACCTGTATCTGTGTTCACTGGTTTGTTTTCAATGAACTCATTACCGTGATTTCTTATAAGTGTTCCCAGTTCAGAATCCTTTGTTTTTGTTTTCAATTCTACCTGTGATACAGATGCAATGGATGCAAGTGCTTCGCCTCTGAATCCGTAGGTTAGGATTTTTTCCAGATCCTCAGGGCTAAATATCTTGCTTGTAGCGTGACGTTGGAAACAAAGTGCTGCGTCTTCAGGGCTCATGCCTTTTCCGTTATCTATAACCTGTATAAGTGATTTACCTGCATCTTTAACTATAAGTTCTATGTAAGTTGCTCCTGCATCAAGTGAGTTTTCTATAAGCTCTTTGACAACAGCTTCAGGTCTGCCGACCACCTCTCCGGCTGCAATCCTGTTAGCTATGTGAGGCGGTAATATTTTTATTGAAGAGTTGATAGTGATTGTTTTAATCTAAAGTTTTCTAAATATGTTTTCTCAGGATGTTTTTAAAGCCATCAATTACTCTTTGAAGATTTTCTTCTTTCATTTCTTTGAAATACCCGGGTTTGTGAATGGGCTTATCTACTTTTCTTTCACCTTCAAGAAGAGTGAATATTAGAAGGTCAACCTCAAAGTATGAAAAGATCGTATGTGTGGAATAGCTACCATAAACAACTTTATTTCCTATGTTACTAAAATCACCTCCGAGTTGACTTTCAAGTTGCAATAGTACACAGACTAAATCTGGTTTAACCTTTTTAGCTAATGTGAAATCTACTAATATCCTTTTTAACATGGCATTTTCTGTGTAGGCTTTACATTCAACACCTATAGAGAATTTGTCATCTATATTAACATGCACATCTGTTTTATATCTGTAAAAATATTTGTTTATATGTCTTTTTATATATTTTTTAATTTCCGGATTGGTAATCCTTTTTAGATAATCTCTTTCAATGGGTACTTTAATTTCTTCTTTCATGAACGATAACCTTTTCGGATCTCCATTTAGTTCATTCCAAGCAATCTCAACAATATTTTTAGTTATTCTTTCAACAAAAGAACCTTTTTTTGATCTTACGACTCCGCCATATGCTCTATTATTTCTTTCAGATGCTTCTTGTTCTAATTTACCAATAGATTGATTATAATCTTCAATTAAATCTTTTATTGTTTTCATTTAACTAAAATAATCCTCTGTTTGTACGTTCTTCTGCTTTTTTGCAATATTCTTCGGAAATATCTATACCAATAAATCTTCTGCCAAATTCTTTTGCGATGGCTGTAGTTGTTCCTACTCCGTTGAAAGGATCAAGTATTAAGTCATTCCTGAAACTAAATAGTTTTAATATTCTTATCACTAATTCTTCAGGGAACATAGCCGGGTGACCATATTCTTTCATTTTTCTTTCGGGGGATATAGACCACTTAGCTACAACCCACTTTTTAAATTCATCCTCGTTTATGTCTATGTTTTCTTTATCTCCTTTTTTAACCAAATCTCCCTTACAAAAGACTTCAATGAATTCCCATGTATATTTCAAGTAAGGGCTGCTGGGACTTTTCCAGCTTCCCCAAGCAGTGTATTTACAGTTATAATTGTTTTTTTCCCAAATGATTTCACCTTTCCAAATAAGTTTTTTATCTATAAAAAAATTGCTTATTATGTGATGTGTGGGAATGTAATCTGAAAAAAGAGGCTGTATATTTACTATTATCCTTCCGCCGTATTTAAGTACACGGACACATTCATCAAAAATTTTGAATAGTTTTTCAAAATACCTTTCCCACTTGTTATCATCATCCTGATTATCATATTCAAGTCCAAAGTTATAAGGTGGAGAGGTAAAAACTAGGTCTATACAATTATCTGGTAATTTTTTAAGAACAAATTCGCTGTCGCCACATATTATTTTGTTACAATAATCGGTTGGACATTCATTATTTTGTTTGTTAAAAGAATTATCCCTTGCATAATAGTATAAACCTCTTTTTTCCTCCTTACTCTCTCTGTCTTTTACTTTTCTTTCCTTGTTGTAATCTACATAGTTGCGTTTAGAGCCTTTCAGTCCGTAACTTTTTATGCTTTCAATTTTCTCAATTAGAATTTTAAGCGGACTCTGGTCTGTGTCTAAATTATACTTTGCAGATAACAGGTTATTAAGATTGTGTAATTCATGTATGTCAGCAGCCCTTAAAAATAGTTTTAATGAATTCACACCTGTTTCAAGCTTTATATTAGTGTCAGGAATTTTTTCATCAAATTCTTTAAGTAACCTGATTTCCTTTTCATTTAAAGGATTCTTGAACTGTATGTCTATGATTTTATAATTTTCCATCAAAGGTTGTTTTATTCTTCTAGTAAAGCTCTGACAAAACTCTCACGATTGAAGACCTGAAGGTCATCTATCTGTTCACCTACTCCTATAAACTTTACAGGTATTTTCATCTCATCACAAATCTTAATGACAATTCCTCCTTTTGCTGTTCCGTCAAGTTTAGTGAGTATAAGCCCTGTAACGCCGATAGCACTGCTGAATTCCCGTGCCTGAACTATTCCGTTTTGTCCGGTAGTTGCATCAATTACAAGGAGAACTTCATGGGGAGCATCAGGTATAAGTTTTTTAATAACTCTACCAATCTTACTCAATTCTTCCATCAGGTTCGTTTTTGTATGCAAACGACCCGCTGTATCTATTATAACTACATCTGATTTCTTTGCAATCGCTGACTGAATTGTATTATAAACAACTGATCCGGGATCAGCTCCCTGTTCGGAAGAAATAATTTCGGTGCCAGATCTCTTTGCCCATGTTTCTAGCTGTTCATTTGCTGCTGCCCTGAAAGTGTCTGCAGCCCCTATGAGGACAGAATAGCCGGCACTTCTGTAATTATATGCCAGTTTACCTATAGATGTAGTTTTTCCTACACCGTTCACACCTACTACTACAATAACATGTGGCTTTCCTGATATTCTGAATTGTTCATCAGACCTACCGTTACCTGAAGTAAATACCTTCTGTATCTCATCTCTAAGCATGTTTTGCAGTTCATCTTTACGCTGATATTTTTCTTCTTTTACTCTCTGTTTAAGATTGTTTATGATTTTTTCAGATGTGTTCACTCCGACATCGGAACTGATCAGAATTTCCTCCAGCCTTTCCAGAAATTCGTCATCTATTTCGCTTTTAGCGTTTATAAGGGTATCTATTTTATCAAAGATATTCCGGTGGGTTTTTTCAAGCCCTTTTTTAAGTTTCTCAAATAATCCCATTGTGATTACAAAATTAGTTATCTGGCTTTAATATAAAAAGTGCAATGAAAAATACTTCTGAATCAGTTTTGGTTAGTCATGGCTTGACTTTATGTTAATTTCTTCTATGCTCTTCGGGCTAACAGTTTTTTCCCGAAGGCGGGAATGACAAACTACAGACGGACATAACCCAGATCGCTACTTTTTATAGTCACTGAAATTTACCTTAATTACGGTATTGACAACAGGGGGGGGGGTATGTGTTATTTTTGTAGCGTTCTGTTTATTTCTCTATACGCCCTTCAACTGATAAATTCTCTAAACTTCTGATAGTCTATGCAAAAGACAGTGTTGATTGCTTCTTTTGTTATCCTGTTTCTCTATGGATGTAACATTATGGAAGTTGAGCTTCAGGACTGGTTTTTATCTTCTGAGGGAAATATATCAGTCCAGATCAGACAGGATAGTATAGTTCAGTTATATAATGCAACAAGGGACAAAGGTGTAATAAGGTTCCGGATGAAGTCTGGAGATATAGATACATTAAAACCTGTGGATGTAAGGTTAATAACAGACAGACAGAGATATATAGCAGAGAAAGTAATGATAGTAAAAGATGAGACTTGCGGATGTTACAGGTTAAGCAGTGAGAGCTTCATTAAGGAATAAAGACTCATGGGCGCCCTGAGATAATAAATAACTTTATTTTTAAACTTAAACAATTTAATTTGAAAGGAGGATCAGAAATGGTCAAAAGACTCATTTTATTATCGGTTCCTTTACTTATCGGGTTAGCTGTATTATACACTGAGATAAAGGCAACTGAGTCAGATGCACCCAATTTCTGTGTAACTGTAGTTCAGGATGCTCAACCGAACACGCCGGTGCCGGACGCTCGAGTTATCTGGTATCAAAATGGACAGGAGATTAGAAGATCAACAACTGGAAGTGACGGAAGGACCTGTGTTCATTTACCCGCTGGTACTTATGATGTATATGCATATTATCCACCGCCACCTAATAGTAATCAGAGTGGGAAATTATTGAATTATAATCATGTCCCGCCTACTAATGTAACCATAATGTTAAGTCCGCCATGGTAAGATTAGCAATGTAACTATTATGTTAAGTTCACCAGATTAACTTGTTTTTATAAGGGCTCCGGTAGTCCGGAGCCTTTTAGTATAAAATACAAGTAATGAGAAAGTTATTATTCATTTATATAATTTTTTCACATTTATCCTATAGTCAGCAACCCGTATATTATCCAGGTTTTCCAAAGATAATTCAGGGGCAGATGCCTCTTTCATACTGCTCTACACCTCTTATAACAGATTTAGAGAAAGACGGTCAGAAAGAGATAATATTCGTATTAATTTCCAGTAGTTTTGACTATCTTCATGTCATGAAATCAGATGGCAATGAGCTTACTGGTTTTCCGAAAGTATTTACAGGAGCAATAACAGCTTTTGCCTCTGGAGATATTGATAATAACGGAACTCTTGATATAGCAATAAGGACTGCATTGGCTCAGGGGGAGGTGATTGTAATAGATAAGTTCGGTAATAATCTTCCCGGTTTTCCGGTTCCTTACAGCGATGATAATTATAATCTGGCACCAACGCTGAGTCTTTATGATTTGGACGGAGACGGAAAGCTTGAGATTATAGTTAACCGTTTAAATGAAGTATGTGTATTTCAGCATAATGGTACAATCAGGACTGGCTGGCCAAGGAGAGTTGTTGGAGTATCATATTGTCATCCTGCTGTGGGAGATATTGACGGAGATGGGTTTGGGGAAATTATACTTCCGACATATAAGCAAGCATCAGGAGGTGATTCATCTGCTTTACATTTATTCAGGCATAACGGTAACTATTATTCACCGAACTGGCCCATATATTATGATTCAGCTTACTTAACCTTTAACGGTTCACCCATTCTGTATATAGATAAAAGCAATGTAGATTCATCTTTTATTACAGTGACTCAGAAGTCTTATCAATTAAAGAGAATAAGGAATGTTTCATATAATTTTAACGGACAGATTACACGGAGAGCATACATAGAAAATCAATACAGTGATTACGGAAGTATCATTCCTACTGACCTTGATAAAAATTCAGTTTGGGAGTTCGTAAGCGGAACACAGGATGGTCATCTTGATACATTGTTACATTTGTATAACGAGTCATTTGTATTATTCCCAAACTGGCCCCGTTCAGGAG
>JAOADS010000201.1 GCA_026417195.1 Ignavibacteria bacterium
CACCGGCTACTATTATATTAGATATTTTGCTTTTCAGTTCCGGAGTTATACCTACGATTTTATCAAGGTTTTCATTTACATATTCTAATGTTTTTCCCTCGCTGAGATACAAACCTAACACTGACAAAACTATAAGTATGAATGGTATAATGCAAATTATTATATTAAAAGCTATGCTTGCAGACATTATCCAGATATGATCTTCCTCAAATTTATTATATAAACCGGCTGCATAATATTTAATTCCCGCCCAGAGCTTAGTTAATATTTTTTCATTCGGCTTTTTCAAATTAGCTTAAATAAGAGTACCGGATTTTCTTTCAACTGCTTTTATAAATTCTGGCGAGAAGATTATATCTCTTACGCCAGAGATATATTCATTAAGCATAACATCTTCTGAAATATGCGGGATGTACTTTCTTATGAAAGTATAGGCTTTCTCAGTGCCCATTCCGCATCTCATAGGTCTTAGAAAATCTATTCCCTGGCATGCACAAAGAAATTCTATAGCAATTATTTTTTCAGTGTTATTCAGTACAGTGTAGCAGTTTCTTGCAGCTACTGAGCCAAGGGAATTATGGTCTTCCTGATTGGCACTTGTTGGTATTGAATCAACAGAAGCCGGGTGAGAGAGTATTTTATTTTCAGAAACTAGTGAGGCTGCTGTGTACTGGGCTATCATAAGTCCGGAGTTTAAACCTCCCTTATCGGTGAGAAATCTCGGAAGTCCGCTTAAGTTGCCGTCAAGTAATCTCGCAGTTCTTCTCTCGCTAATATTGCCTAATTCACTTAATGCTATTTTCAGAAAATCCATAGCCAGTGCAACAGGTTCACCGTGGAAATTTCCTCCTTCAATGTGTTCACCTGTTTTATAGAAAATTAACGGATTGTCAGTTGCTGAATTAATCTCAGTTTCTATAATCGCTTTTATGTATTCCCATGTATCTTTTACAGCTCCGTGAACCTGAGGGATACACCTAAGTGAGTAAGCATCCTGAACCTTGTCACAGTTAATATGCGATAAACGGATTTCACTTGCTTTCAGAAGTTTCCTTAAATTGGCTGCTGTCTTTAGTTGACCTTTATGTGGCCTGAGTCTGTGTATTTCTTCTTTAAAAGCTGTATCACTTCCTCTTAATGCTTCTACACTTAAGGCTCCGGCAATGTCCGCGAGTTTCAGCAGTAATTCAGAACGTGAAATTATTTCAACGGCAAAGGCAGTCATCATCTGTGTTCCATTTATAAGTGCAAGCCCCTCCTTTGCATGAAGAGTGAAGGGTTTCAGTCTGTATTTTTTTAGCAGAAGTTTGGCATTTATCAGCTTTTCTCCTTCCCAGCCATAACCTTCTCCTGTTATAAATGAAGCAAATTGTGCAAGCGGTGCAAGATCTCCTGATGAACCAACCGAACCCTGAGATGGTATATAAGGAACTATTCCGGAATTAAAGATTTTGATCAGATGCTTTATTAATTCAATCCTAACTCCTGAAAACCCTTTTACAAGAGAGTTTATTCTTAAAAGTAGCATCAGCCTTACTATATTTCTGGGAAGTGCTTCTCCTATTCCAGCAGAATGGGATATTACAAGATTCTTCTGAAGTTTTTCGATATCCTTCTTAGATATTTTAACATCTTTGAACTCACCGAAACCCGTTGTAACTCCGTAGATAATTTCATTTTCAATGATCCACTTTTCAACCAGTTTTCTTGAATTATTTATTTTGTTAATTGATCTAGGTGAGATGTCTACAGGAATGTTCTTATCAATAATCTCTTTAGCTTCTTTAACAGTGAGGTTACTTCCGTTCAGGAGTTTCTTCATATTCACAAATATATAAATATAAGCTAAAACAATAAATATAACTCATTTTTATCTTGATTTGGGATATAAGTTTAGTTATGTTTTGATTAACTAATTTCCTTAAATGATGAGGAAAAATTTTATTAGCCCTTCCAGTCTTTCCGGTAAATTTTTAATTGTGAAATTCATAAACTTTTAACTAACATAGAGAATATGAAGGTAATTTCAACAGTATTAATTAGTTTTCTTATTTCAGTTTCTGTAAATTCTCAATGGAACCAGTGCGGTGGTCCCTGGGGCGGAGGTTCTGTGAATGCTCTGGTAACTGACGGATATGCGCTTTTTGCAGGAACATATGAAGGAGGAGTTTATATTTCAACTAATTTGTGTGTAACCTGGTCGCAGAGAAATTCCGGTCTTTCGAATCTCAGCATAAATTCACTTATAATTAAAAGCCCCTATATTTTTGCAGGTACATATTCGGGAGGAATTTTCCGTTCATCTGATTATGCAGCCTCGTGGCAGACAGTTAATTCTGGAATAAATAATCTGAATGTTATGTCTATGGTTGTCAGCGGGAATTTCATATATGCTGCTTCATACGGAGGCGGAGTTTTTCGTTCAAATAACAATGGCAATTCCTGGACACAGGTTAATTCTGGACTTGGAAGTTTATTTGTAAGAAAACTGGAATCTTCAGGTACAAGGATATTTGCAGCTACTGAAGGAGGGGTTTACCGATCATCCAATAACGGGAACACCTGGACAGCGGTGAATAACGGTATTCCGGCTTCTGCTGTTTTTTCGATAGTACATTCAAACGGAGTTATTTATGCTTCAGCTTGGACTTCTGACTTATAAGAGCCTTGCGGCCAATTCGGGCCAGGGAATAAGCTTCAATAAGCCGGAGGAGATGAAGACTTTTATTAAATCACTGCCTTTTGACTGT